>JALNXT010000281.1 GCA_023230245.1 Candidatus Cloacimonadota bacterium | reverse complement strand
TGGCGATAACCATCTTTGCAAAGTAGCCCAGAAACCTCCGCTACGCCCTAAGAAAGCGGCGATTGTGGCAGGAAACATCAGGATGCTTTGAGCAAAGATAATGGGTATCACACCAGCAGTATTCACTCTTAATGGGATATAGGTGCTCTGTCCGCCATACACACGGCGACCGACGATACGCTTTGCGTATTGAACCGGTATTTTCCGAATGGCTTCAGTAACGAATATCACCGCTGCCGTAACAACGACCATTAGTAATACAGCAGTAATAGCTTTCCATGCATAGCTTGGCTCGGAACCGACTTTTTGGAACATCCGTATAAAGCCTGCGGGATAGCGTGCTATGATACCTGCAAAGATGATCAGCGAAATACCATTACCAATTCCATGTTCGGTGATTTGTTCACCTATCCACATGACTATCATTGTGCCTGTAATCAGGGTAATGATGCCGGTTACATGAAAAAGAACTCCTGGGCTGGGGACAACACCACCAGAAAGGTTGGTGAGCCACATGGTGATTGTAATGGAGTTAAAAGCAGCTAAACCAACGGTGCTATAGCGGGTTATTTGGTTTAATTTCTTTTGTCCATCCGCACCTTCTTTGCGCAGCTTTTCAAAATAAGGAACAATACTTCCTAAAAGCTGGATCACAATCGAAGCTGTGATATACGGCATTATACCGAGTGCAAATACCGAAGCGCGTTCAAAATTACCACCCACAAAGAGATCCAAAAGACCAAATAGGGTGTTACCACCTTCCCTGGCTCCTTCAAAGAAAGCTCTTAATGATGTGGCGTCGACGCCGGGGATGGGAACAAAACTTCCCATCCGGTATAGCACTAAGAATAGTGCGGTAAATAATATCTTCTTCTTCAAGTCCGGAATCCGGAACATGTTGCTAATTGTCTTGAACAAGTTACACTACCTCCGCCTTGCCACCGCACTTTTCAATAATCTCTTTAGCTCTCTTAGAGAAAGCGTGAGCTTTGATATGCACAGTTTTGGTGAATTCTTCCTGTACGCCAGCAAGTACTTTTACTGGAGCATGAGATTTCTTTCCCTTGGAAGGGATTAGTCCCATTTGTTCCATCATAGCTACATCAAATTCGGTCTCTTCTAAGGTTTGCAAACGGTTAAGATTAAGTGCTCTGTAACCAACGCGGAAGATGTTTTTGAATCCACGCTTAGGCAAACGGCGGTGAATAGGCATCTGTCCACCTTCAAAAGCAGCAGATACATTACCTCCGGAACGGGCTTTCTTACCCTTGTGTCCACGACCGGCTTGTTTACCGGTGCCTGAACCCTGTCCCTTTCCAAGACGTTTCTTATTTTTTCTTCCGGCAGGTTTTCCAAGATTAGTTAAGGTCAACATCGCTATTCTCCCTGCACTTCTTCGACTTTAAGGAGGTATCCAACCTTGTTAATCATACCTCTAATACATGGGTTATCATCATGAATGCGGCTTTTGCCGATTCTTCCCAGACCAAGGGATTTGATAACCAGTTTATGGTCTTCAATACGATTTATTGTGCTGCGGATTTGGGTAACTTTAAGCTTCATTTTTTTCCTCCCGTCCGGTTATCTGTGCCACAGTCTTGTTACGCAAGCGGGCGATATCGGAAAGGGTACGCATGGATTTTAAGCCAATTACTGTAGCTTTAACCACGTTTGTGGGGGTGTTTGAGCCTAATGATTTGCACAGGATATTTTCTATCCCAGCAGCTTCAAAGATGGCGCGAGTTGTACCACCTGCAATAATGCCAGTACCGGCACATGCAGGTTTTATCATAACACGTGATGCGCCGAAGCGAGACACGATTTCATGAGGCACAGTTCCTCTCACAATAGGAACCTTAAACATGCTCTTAAGAGCTTTTTCTTTGGCTTTACGGATTGCATCTACAATTTCGTTAGCTTTTCCGCTTCCCACACCAACATTACCTTTACGGTCGCCGACTACTACAATAGCTGAAAAGCTGAAGTTTCTTCCGCCTTTAACTACTTTGGCAACGCGCTTAGTTTCTACTATCTTTTCTACTAATTTTTCTTCTTCGAGATTGTGTTGTTCGTAATTCAAGCTTCCTCCTTAGAAAACGAGCCCGGCTTTTCTAGCACCATCGGCAAGGGCTTTAACGCGGCCATGATATTTATATCCGGCACGGTCGAAAGCAATTTTGGTAATCCCGGCGGCTAGGGCTTTTTCGCCAAGCTTTAAGCCAACTTCAAAGCTCTGAGCAGTTTTCTTGGTTCCTTCCAAAGCGCTTGTATCTTTGGCAACTGTGGACATGGATACAAGAGTTACGCCAAGGGTGTCGTCTATGATCTGAGCATAGATGTTTTTAAGAGAACGAAACACTACCAAACGAGGACGATCAGGGGTGCCACTAAGGCGTTTTCTAATCGCAGCTCTACGGCGAGTGCGGAGCGCGGACTTAGTAATACAAGTTGATTTTATCATTTCTCATCACCTCACTTATTTTGTCCCGGCTTTACCGGCTTTGATGGTGACGTGCTCATCATGATAGCGTATGCCCTTTCCCTTATAGTTTTCGGGGGGGCGGCAGCCACGCACTTCGGCAGCGAATTGACCAACAAGCTGTCTGTCAATACCATTTATATTGATGATACTCTGGAAATCCGATCTGGTGCCTTTAGAGCGTGCAACTGCTGCTGCATCAACTTGAAGGCTACCAGGGATTTGCAGTAGGATATCATGTGAATAACCAAGGGTAAGCTTCAACCAAGGTCCGATGACCTCAGAAGAGTAACCTGTTCCATATATATGCAGAGTCTTTTTGAATCCCTCGCTCACACCTGTTACCATGTTTTGTATCAGGGCACGGCTTAAGCCATGATAAGCACGGAGGGTTTTTGTCTCTTCTGCACGGAGTACGTGAAGAACGTTATCTTCGATTTGAACCGTGATACCGGGAAGGAGCGTGTAGCTCAACTCACCCAATTTGCCTTTGACGTTTACCACGTCTCCGGTTACTTTCACTTGCAGATCGGAGCTCAATTTGATAGGGGCTTTTCCAATGCGTGACATCGAATCCTCCTACCAAACTCTGCAGACATATTCGCCACCGACGCGTTTAATACGGGCATCGCGATCTACCATCACACCATTACTGGTGGAGATAATCGCACAACCGGTGTTATTATACACGCTGGGAATATTGTCAGCCTTGACGTAAACACGTCTACCGGGTTTGGAAACTCTCACTAATCCTTGCATCACCGGGGCACCGGCATTTGTATATCTAAGGATCACTAAAATACGTTTAAAGTTGAATTTGTGCTCCGGATCTCTGTCAAGAACTTGGATATTATTTACAAAGTTCTCTTCTGCAAGGATGTTTACCAATGCTTCTACAAGCTTGTTATGGTTCACGATCACTTGAGTATGTCCGGCACGATATGCATTGCGGATTTTGGTCAATGCATCAGCTATCGGATCACTAACGCTCATTATATTCCTCCA
>JALNXT010000007.1 GCA_023230245.1 Candidatus Cloacimonadota bacterium | reverse complement strand
CTCCAGCACTAAAACACATAAACACTCTATACACTCATCAAAGAACTTTTATTGATTCTATAATGTAAGGGGGACAAATCTGATAATTTGGGACAAAAAGCCCATTAATCTTACTCCCGCCCCCAATTATTTTTCCTAGTTATGGGCATTTACTGAGTTTAATTGTATTAGCACAAGTATGTTACATATCTTTCTTTGTTAAGCTGCTGCTGTTATGGATTTGGATAAATCGGCAGCTTATAGTAAAGCCCTATAATCAAAGAAATAAAGCTTGCCATTTCTGCAGAGTTTGTAATCCTTGTAAATGGGTTTCTACCTATGCGGATTAGCAATATAAATATACAGAGGCAGAGCTTTGGCAAGCTCCGACTACGGTGGATTAGCAATGTAACACATAGAGAGTATATGGCGTTAGCTAAATGGCTAACATGGTAACAAAACAAAGAAAGGTAAAAGGAGATAAGCAAAATGAAAACAAGATTATTTGTAGCAATCCTGCTACTAACGGTAGCAGCCATATTGTATTGTAGCGATGATCCCAACGAACTTAACGCATTCGAAAGAAAACAAGAAGAAATAACAGCTTTTAAAGCAAAATTCGAATCCACAACTCTTGCAGAAGGCAAGGTAGAATATGATATAAAAACACAAAGATGGGGTTGGTTTAGAGGTAAATTTACGGATTTACCTAAACTCTCGAATCAAGATTCAACCCAAGTGAGAATTATATTTGATGCAGTTATGAACCGAGTACTTCCATTTACTACTGCGAGCAGAAGCAATACACAACCTACAGTGATTAGACTCGACCAGAGATTGTTGCAAACTGATTACAAGCAAAGTGCGAATGGATATCCAGTTATCGGAGGTGGTATGATTTCAATAGCCTATTATCCCGATGAAGATGAATTCATGATTGGCAATTCAACTATAAAAATACCTAAAGGAAGCCCCAAGATAAGAATAACTAAAGAAGAAGCTATTAGAATAGCCATTGCTAAGCATGGTGGACATCTTTATACAAAAGAAACTGACAAATATATTATCCTAGCATACGCATGTAATTGGATGGAAAATTGGGAAGTAGCTGTTTTATGCTATATAGTTCCTCTTGAAGGAATATGGACTTATGTTGACGCAGAAAGCGGTGTAGTTAGGTTCTCGGGAGGATCATCAACGGATTTTTATACTGGGGATATAACAGGGTCTTACTAAGAAGCTGACTATGAGACGATCCCATTATTATCAGTTGAAACAATCTTGCCCTATGTCGATTATAATATTTCTGATGTTTTACATGAAACAAATTCTACCGAGAATTTTATAATTGATGAAACAGAATATGCCAACTTAGGTTCATCTTTAGGGCAACACCCGTATTTTAAAATTTACGATTCAATAACTGGGAGTACAAATGAGAGTTATCGTTACAAACCTCGTTACTTTTTCAATCTTCTCATGAAGGAAGTAGCGACAGACACCCAAGCATGGACACTCAACGACCAACAGATAGCTACCACAGATGCCAATGGAGAATGGGACGGGCAAATATGGGTTGCCACTGAAGAAGGTGAATATGATATAATAGTGGATATTGGCAGCCCCACTACACCAGATGATACAATCCACTTTGCCTTCAGCGGTACTAACGTAATGGATGGCTTTGATGGCAGAACCGAACCGGGATTTATGGTGAAGGACAATGGCATTGATGTTGTAGTGGCTTTGGATGTTTTGGCAGCTAATAGTAAAGCTCTACAATCAAATAAATAATGCTTGCCATTTCTGCAGAGTTTGTAATCCTTGTAAATGGGTTTCTACCTATGCGGATTAGCAGTGTAAATATACAGAGGCAGAGCTTTTGCAAGCAACGGCTACGGTGGATTAGCAATGTAACACATAGAGAGTATATGGCGTTAGCTATAGTGCTAACATGGCAACAAAACAAAGAAAGACAAAAGGAGATAAGCAAATGAAAACAAGAGTATTTGTAGCAATCCTGCTACTAACGGTAGTAGCCATATTGTATTGCAGCGATGATCCCAGCGAGAATGCAGAGTATCAGCGAAAAACCAGAGAACTAAAGGCACTCTCTGAAAGATTCAAGGCAGAGACGGGGTTTGGTGGAGTGATTGATGGAGATATAAACCGCAAAGTGCTAACCAGCTTTGATGGCATTTTCAAAGATATTGATATGAGTGGTGTTAGGGATTCAGTAGCCTTCAGGCAAGCATGCAGCACAGTAATAACCAAGCTTCTTCCCTATATTGGTGCAAAGGAAAACCAGCTAAGCCAGGGTTATATTAGTAAAGATTATTACAGCCTTGGAACAAGGTATACTCAAAGAGTAAATGGTTACCAGATTGCCAGTGGAGGATACTTAAACATATCATATGATTTTGTACGCAACAGGATATTTATTCTCAATGTTACGGTGGATGTTCCACAGAGACCAGTTACGATCAATTTATCATTGGAGCAGGCTATCGAAATAGTGATCAATACTCACAGGATTAGGTACCATGAAACGGAAAAAGCATTAGAGCCATATGAGGAAATAGATATTAAGTACAGTAACGTTGGGTCATCTGTTTATAGGCTGATGTATTTGATCACTTTGGAAGATGTAACCTACTATGTTGATGCATGCTCCGGAGAGATTATGGGTGATATCAGTTATGTTGATTATTTATCGTCTACTGTAAATGTATCTGGCAAGGTGTACGAACCCAATATCACAAGTATGATACCCAGTGTATTAAGCGATTCATTGGCAATGCATGGTATTGGTGTATGGTTCAATAATGATAACGACTACACAAACGATAATGGGTGGGTAACGTTTCCCGATTTAACTTTAAATTCTTATAAGGTAAAACTACAGCATCAATCATTTCGGATTAGTGAGTATTCCGACTCTCTCACTACTTTAGAGACAATGGAATACACACATGCAGGCAATATATATAAAACGCATATAGGAGATTCTTGCATCGTAAATGGATTAAGCAAATTATGTTATGCTCCAAATATATTTACCCATGCAGATGCGCAAATAGCTTATATGAAAATGCTTAAGCCTTCGTACGATGCTAATATGCTTATCATCACCAATAATGTGTTTTCAAATCCAGATATTGTGGGACAGATTACTTACACCAACAACAGAATCAGACTTAAAACTGGATTTATTCCCAATTATATTACCCACGAATTTGGACATCATTTTGTTTGGAATGTGCTTAACACTACATTTGCTCCCCAATCACAGCTAAAAGCTATGGATGAGTCATTTGCACATTTCTTATCTTGTGCGTCTATACCATGGTCAAAACTAGTTTTCCCAAACGGCACAAATTCCATTGTATATGATTTATCACTACCATTGGCGATAGATATTTGGGCAAGCACCTTAGGAACTATCAATGAAGATAAGTACAGCAATTACATCGTAGGGTTAAACATCGCATCTGCTTGGTGGAGCTTGAGAAACAATAGTATCTTTGGCTTGTCCGGCCCACAAACCCATGTTAATGCCTTTGATAAGCTGCTGGTAAATGTTCTATCGCGAAGAGTTAATGCTGCAGACAATTTGCGCTATAGACCGAGATACTTCTTTAACAGTTTGATGTCCGAAGTAGCAACTGATTCGTTATCCTGGACACTAAACGACCAGCAGATAGCCATAAAAGATGCCTACAACAGCCGCGGTTTGCATTTCTATCCCACGGTGGAGAGTTATAGCTCTGGGCAGAAAGGCAGGAACATCTTTGGGCTGAATGACCCTGTAAATGTAAAGATTAGCAATTGCCCCCAGAATACCCGGATAAATATCTATGTGGTAAAACACGGGGATTTCACTTATACAGATGGTGCGCCTGTATCAGCATTAAGCAGTTTCTATCCCAATGGCTTTTCACCCAATACAGCGGCTACCACAGATGCCAATGGAGAATGGGACGGGCAGATATGGGTTGCCACCGAAGAAGGTGAATATGATATAATAGTGGATATTGGCAGCCCCACTACACCAGATGATACAATCCACTTTGCCTTCAGTGCTGCTGACGTAATGGATGGCTTTGATGGCAGAACTGAGCCGGGATTTATGGTGAAGGACAGAAATATAGATGTGGTGATGGCTTTGGATGTTTTGGCAGCTAATAGTAAAGCTCTACAATCAAAGAGATAATGCTTGCACTTTCTGCATAGGTAGTAATCCTTGTAAATGGGTTTCTACCTATGCGGATTAGCAGTTAATATACAGTAGCAGAGCTTTGGCAAGCTCCGGCTACGGTGGATTAGCAATGTAACACATAGAGAGTATATGGCGTAGCTAAAGGGATAACACGGCAAATAAACAATATAGGCAAAAGGAGATAAGCAAATGAAAACAAGAGTATTTGTAGCAATCCTGCTACTAATGGTAGTGGCCATATTGTATTGCAGCGATGATCCCATCGAGAATGCGGAGTATCAGCGTAAAACCAGAGAGAGCTAAAAGCACTCTCTGAAAGATTCAAGGCAGAAACGGGATTTGAGGGAACAATTAATAATAACCTTCAACAAATGAGACTGTCTAATTTTACAGGTACCTTCAAAGATTTAGATATGGAGAATGTAACAGATTCTGTCTCAACAAGGATAGTCTTCGATAATGTGTTGAACAAATTGTTGCCATTTATTGCAGCATCCAAGAGCGAACTTATTATGTATGAATTTAGCTCAAATATACGGACAACAGACATAAGGTATCATCAAATTGTGGATGGATACCCTATAGAGGGTTCTGGATTTATAAACATTGCTTACGATAAAAACCGAGATTTATTCACGATTCTGAATGCAACTGTAAATGTCCAACAAAAACCAGCTTCGATCAACCTATCATTGAAGCAGGCTATGGAAATAGTAAAGAATTATTATGTGAGAAACAGAGATTAACCAGAGACAATAGCTATAAATCCATATAATCCCAGAATAGCTTATGCAGAAGATGATGTTGATGAAATAGGATATGTAAACTAAAGGATTGATAAACAAAGAGTAAAAGAGTTAAGGAGTTAAAAGAGAGAACTCACATTAAGGTAGAACGCACTCTCAGGAGCAACAGGCGTCCCGCCTGTTATCGCAGGCAAGATGCCTGCTACTCCAGGATGCCTATAACTCCTGATGTGGTGGTTGTTATCTCGTAAGTAATACTTTTAACTTGGGTAGTTTGTCTGGAGTCGTTGCCACAGCTTTTATTTGAAAACATGTTTGTTAACTATAATGTGGCAAGGACTCCAGCGTGCTAAACAACTTAGTAAATTAACTGTGTGTTAGGCTTTGGCAGGATCAGCGTCCTGCGCTACACAGATATGCAAAACGGAAAGGGTGGAATCGCTTGATCCCACCCTTGAGTTTCGTTTACTTTAGTAGTTTATTATGATTCTATCACTTCCACATTGGCACGTGGCATGCTGAATCTGGTTCCATCTTCGAATTCTCCAACCAGAATACGCACCATAGTTTCAGATTCTACTTTGGTGAGTTCTTCAGGCAGAGAGATAACCTTCGCTATGCGCCCAAAATGGGGCTGTCTGATGATACGGATCAGAGTTCCGGGTTCCAGTATGGGTAGGCTGGCTTCTTTGCTCACAAGCTCTGATTCTTCGAAATCCATGGGGATAATAATCTCAGGGCGGATCACGCCGGCGCGGATCTGGGTTCTACCATGGATAGAGGTCTTTCTTCCGTTTAATGCTTTTAGCAGGTCAAAGGTCTTTTGCGCCATGGTAATCTTGCCAAAGCCTTCGGTGCAAACGATGGTTAAACCGACCTTCTCGTGTCCGGTAATCGCCACTCCGATATCGTATCCAAGCAGTTTTTTAAGGTCTTGATCGTCTATACCGCCGGTAATAATGGCTTTTACGCCATGTTTCACCGCCGCTTCTATTGCATGAAGACGTACAAGTGCTCCGGCTACGATAACTTTGTCTCTGCAGGAATCGTCAATTTTAGCCAAATCGAGTTCATCATCAGGTGTTGTGGCGAGCATTTTAAGCTCTCCTACTGTTTCATCGCCAATGCCAAAGATGCCCTGGATGTAGGCACTTTTATTTTCGATTATCACGCCTTCGCCTTCAATTACCTCAGTAACAAGTCCATCCATAAAAGCTTTTACTTGCACCGGAATGCGGGGTTCACGTAACAGTACTTGCCCAGTAACGGAGGAGATGTTCTCTACTTCTCCTTCTACGGGTGAGCGGATTTCATTTTTGAAGAAACCAAGCCCAAAGAGACCTTTGTTTTCGGCTAGGATAGTGTCTTTAGTTATCTTTTGTCCAGCTTTAATCTTTATATAGACTTCTAATTGAGCAGGGGTTACACCCAGTTTATTGGCAAGGTTAAAGGGTACCACTTTACCTGGTAACAAGGTTTCGGCAACCACTGTCTCTGCTTTTACTTTATCACCTTTTTTTACTAAAACCTGTCCCTTAAGAGGCAGAATCCGTTCCTTGCGTAATATTATGCTATCAGTTACGGTTAATCCGGCAGAATATGCTTGTCCCATTATCTCCTCCTACACCAAGATTTGTTCGGGATATACTTTGAACTCACGCATCCACTTTTTCAGTGCTGCAATGCGTTCGGTTTTTTCCGTTGGTAATGCAAATGGTCGGCGACCACGGGTATCTAACACAATACCTACCTTGCCACCATGAAGATCTACAATAAGTTCTTTACTCTTTTCTTTATCTAGTATCAGTCCACCCAATGCTCTAAGAGTGGCTTTGGCAACTGTTCCAGCTTCACAAGGAATGAGGCGAACCTCTCCAAAGGGGATTTCCTCTTCGAATTTGCTGCCATCAGGAAGCTCGAGTTTGGCATAGAGAGCAGGTTTACCAATTTTACCCTTGCCAACAGGTGCTACACAGGTTCCCAAATACACCATACAATCTTTTCTAAAGACTTCGGTTGCCGCTTTGGAACTAATTTCAGAAAGCACGCCAAGGTGTGGCATCATAAATATACTATCCACTGCAAGGCGAGTAATCCCTTCCGGAAGGAAAGAATCGATCAGCATCATCACAGTTTGGTTGCGTCTGGGTGCATGAGATAGCACGCCGCCGCTACCCACGATTAAGTTTAGACTCATCAGGTTTACAATCGAGGCACCGGAAGTAGATTGACTGAAAGCTTCCGAAATATCTCTCTGACGCTGCATCCCTTTCAATCCACTGGCAAACTCTTTATGCTGCTCGAAAGCCAGCCTAAGAGCTTCTTTGGCAATGGCTTGTTCCAGCACCAGCTCTTCCAATAGGGAAGGAATGGTAGTGGGGCGAATCATCTTATTCTTGATCATGTTACGCAGTTCGCTCTCGTCTATATCGAAAGGAACCCAACGCATGATGTTGGGCAATCCCGCTGAAGCTAATACATTAGAAATACTATAGCTAAGCCCCAGGTTTGCGCTCACAGTTCTGTTGAAGATATACTCTTCCGTAAACACGCTGAATATATCCGTGGTCGCGCCACCAATATCCACCCCCACAACTTCGATGTTTTCATCTTTGGCTATGGTTTGCATGATATTACCAACCGCTGCGGGCGTAGGCATAATCGGCACCGATTCCAGATCAGGCCCCTTTGCCCATTCCATCAGTTTATTATATCCGGGAGCTTGCTGCATCACATGTTCCATGAACAAATCGTGGATCTTATCTCTGGCAGGCCCCAGGTTTTCTTGTTCCAATTTTGGCCGGATGTTATCGGTGATAATAAGCTCCACTTTAGAGCCGAGAGTTTTTCTAATCTCTTCTTGCGCATCCTTGTTACCTGCAAAGATTACCGGAAGCTTGTATGACGCGCCAAGCCGTGGTTTTGGATCTGCCGCTGCCACCAATTCTGCCATTTCCACAACGTGCTTAACCGTGCCTCCATCTTCCCCACCTGCCATAAGGATCATATCGGGACGAAGCTGGCGAATGCGTTCAATCTTTTCGTGGTTCATGCGCTTATCGTTGCTGGAGATCAAATCCATCACGATGGCACCGGCACCCAGGGCGGCACGTTCCGCGCTTTCACCCGTCATAGATGCCACCACACCGGTAACCATCATTTGCAAGCCACCGCCTGCCGATGATGTGGATACATAGGCATCAATACCAATATCGCCTTTGCGGGGAATAATAAACTCCCCATTTTCCATAAATTTGATATTAGGGTTGTTATACTTCAGTCGGGCGAGTTCTTCCATTTCCGAAGTGGCGTTGATCACGCCTTTGGTAACGTCGTTTAACGGTGCTTCCACAGTGGTGGGTGCTTCACCGCGGATGGTTTGGCGAAATTCACCATCCACCCATTCGATCAATATCGCCTTCGTTGTTGTGCTGCCACAGTCTGTAGCAACAATGCGGGTTAGGCGTTTCTCGTCGTATTGCATATATTCCTCCGCTTATTCAGCTTTTTTAGGTTTTATTATTCTAGTAAAAAAGGCTTTTATCTGTGCCTTGCGGCGTTTATTCTTGATTCTGGCTTCTTTACGCCGGTCGCGGGAGAGTTCTTCATCCAGTTCATCAATTCTATTTATCAGCTTTTTTAGGTTTTCCTCGTTCTCCATCATAATGGCAAACTGCTGGTATTTCTTGGAATCGAAGATTATCTCTGCAAAAGGCAGGATAAAGAACATCGCTTGGCTGCCGATTCCATGCAGGGGGCGCACTGATTCTAAGAACAGTATCCCCGCAGGCGCCAAATGACGCTCTGCAATGAAACGGGAAACCTTTTCTATCATATCGTTGATATCGCTTTCCGAGGTTTGGGGACGTATTTCCTGAAATTCTTTATTCATCTTAAGGCCTGGCAACCGTAACGGCTGCAATTCTTTCTGCGCCTGCCAAGCGCAATTGTTTGGCAATCTCGTTCAGGGTTGTGCCGGTGGTAAACACATCATCCACCACGATCACGCTTTTACCCTTCACTGCGGCAATATCCTTTATGTAAAAGGCACCGCTAAGGTTTTTGATTCTGCCTGCCTTGCTAAGCAGGGTTTGGCTGAGTGTATTAATCCGCCTGCTGACGGGATTCAAATAGGGCTTCCCCAATAGCTTTGCGGTGGCATAAGCGATCAGATCCGATTGATTATAGCCTCGTTCTCTTTTGCGTACTGTGTGCAGGGGTACGGCGCAAAAGTAATCATAATCCTGCAAATCTTCGTCGCCTTCTATCAATTCCGCCAAAGGCAAGGCAAAGTAGCCCGCGGGAGATACATAGCCATTGTATTTAAGCTCGTGAATCAAGTCCTTAATGGGTGTGCTGTAGCGGAATACAGACCTGGCAAGATCGAAAGCATAGTTTTCTTCGGCACACACTTCGCAAGGGTATTCCTTCATTTCGCTGCCACATACTTTGCATAGGCTGCCCGAATATAGGGATATTTTCCCTTCACAGGCTTCACAAAGTACTTGGCTCTGATCTTCCAAGCGTTCACCGCACACCAAACATGCAGGTGGGATTACGGCATCAAGCAAGGGCGCTGTAATAGCTTTCCAAAGCTTCAAATATCCGCCTGCCGTCCTGACTGACGACTGTATCCGTAGCCGAACGCTCCGGATGGGGCATCATGCCCAAAATATTACGTGTTTTATTACAAATCCCGGCAATGTTCTGCAGCGAACCGTTGGGATTACTCTCTATAGTAGTTTTGCCATTTAGGTCACAGTATTTAAATAGTATCTGATTTTCCGCTTCCAGCACCTTCAAACCATCGGCATCGATAAAGTAATTCCCTTCTTTGTGAGCTACGGGTATATCCAGCACCGTTCCTGTTTTGATGTTCATAGTAAAGGGACTTTCCGATGTTTCCACGCGCACATATTGATGCTTGCAGATGAAGGACAAGGATTCGTTCATCAGCAGAGTTCCGGGCAGCAAACCTGTCTCGGTGAGTATCTGGAATCCATTGCAGATCCCCATCACCAGTCCGCCTTTTTGGGCAAAATCCATCACTTCCTTCACGATCGGCGAAAACCTCGCCAATGCACCGCAGCGCAGATAATCTCCATAAGAAAAACCACCCGGCAGGATAACCAGATCGGGCTTTTCAAGATCAGTATCCTTGTGCCAGATCAGCTTGGCTTGGTGACCACGGGACGCAAATACGCTGTAGGCATCGTGATCGCAATTGGAACCGGGAAATGTAATTACGCTAACCCGCAAAGCATCTACTCCACTGTCTCAAATTGGTAGTGATAGGTCTCGGTGTTAGGGTTGGCAAGCAAGCTATCACAAATATGCTCCACTTGTTTGCGCACTTCTGTTTCATCGTCTGAGGAAAAAGTGATCTCAATATACTTACTGATTCTGGTTTCCAAAACGTTCTGGAACCCCAAATGATGCAGTGAATTAGTTACCGCTTTGCCTTGGGGATCGAGTACGCTGGCTTTGAGCTGAACAAAGATTTTTGCTTTTAACATCGTTATTCCTCTGATATTACTATACAGATAGTCACACTCTTAAAGCTTGCCAATTTAGTCAATACTTTTGTTTATTTCAGGCATACCCCCATTTTTGATTGGCGATTTTTGCATTTTTCACACCTGCCTAAGAACGTGTATCACCACTATAACCTCCCTATATCATCCGTATATAATATACGGTTGATATACTGGAGATATACGTATGATATATAGCGTAAAGCAAGGGAGAAAATGGTTTCCAAAGACGATTATAGCAGATATGTTGACAAATATATGCACTTAGCAAAGCTGGGTTTGTATGTAACAAAAAAACAACGCAATAAAAAAGGGATAGAGAAATGAGCGATAAACATAATGAAAAAGTTTGGGCAAGCATGATACAAAACGTGCAACTTAAAACCGGTAAGCCTCTGGAAGAATGGATAGAGATTATCAACAAGCAGCCTTTTACGAGAACGAGCGACAAAGTTACCTACCTGAGGAAAGAGTTTGGAATTGGGCAAGGCTATGCAGGGCTACTTATTTACCATGCCAAGCTTGCTATGGAAGCTTCACCTGATACGCCAGAGCAGCTTGTGGATAAGCAGTATTCCGGCAAAGAAGAGCTGAAACCTATTTACGATAAGCTGATAGGGATCGTGCGTAAGTTTGGCGATGACGTGGAGATTAGCCCCAAACAATCCTATGTTAGCCTCAGTAGAAACACTCAGTTTGCCATGCTGACTCCCGCATCCAAAATACGCTTTGAGGTGATACTAAAGCTTAAAGACCAGGAACCGCGCGGTGTTTTGGAAGCATTGCCCACTCCCGGTATGTGCACCCACCGCATCAAGCTCGGCACTTTGGAAGATGTTACTAAAGAGGTGATAGACTGGATGAGATTGGCTTACGAAAAAGCAGAATAGTGATGGGGTGATGGAGTGATGAAGTGATGAGGTGATGAAGTGATGGGGTGATGAAGTGATGGAGTGATGGAGTGATGAGGTGATGAGGTGATGGAGTGATGAAGTGATGGAGTGATGGTGTGCTGGGGTGGAGTCGTTTCGGTATCAATATACTTTATTACTGTCTCTTGTTTTGCTGCCGCAAGGACTACAGGTATTTGGCTTGCTTAGCTTAATTCTTAATTCTTAATTCTTAATTCTTAACTCTTAACTCTTAACTCTTAACTCTTAACTCTTAACTCTTAACTCTTAACTCTTAACTTAAGTTACTATTTAGCAGGATTAGAATCCTGCTCTACACTCAAGCCCGCTTAACTTGACAAAAACACCCTTACCGTGAAAACGTTCCCAAATCAAGCTCAATTGAGGTACTTTATGAAGCTATATGTGTTGTCTATTATCATGCTTATGTTTTTGCCCCTATCTGCTGCTACGATCAGCGGTTTTGTGAGCCGTGCCGATAGCGCTGAACCCTTGCAATATGTGAACGTTCGCATTGCCGAGACCAAAGTGGGCATGCAAACTAATAAAAAGGGTTATTATGTGCTGAATATCGTCGCTCCGGGGACTTATACTGTGGAGTTTACCCTGATTTCCTACCTCACCCTGAGCCACAGCTTCAGCATCAGCGATGTTAACCAGAATATTAGTTTTGACGCAGCTATGGGGAAAAACGCCATTGAACTTCAGAAAGTAACCGTAACCGGCACAAACGAAGACGAAGGACCCACTATTCGCAGCAGCTTGATTCGGCGTAACACCGAACAAATCCAAAGCGTGGTCTCCCCCATCGAAGCGGATGTTTTTAGAGCGGTGCTGGCTCTTCCCGGTGTTGCTCCCATATCGGACTTTTCTTCCGGGCTTTATGTGCGGGGTGGCTCACCCGATCAAAACCTGATTCTGCTGGATGATATCGATGTTTACAATCCCAATCACTTTGGTGGAGTTTTCAGCACCTTTAATAGCGACGCGGTGGAGAGCATCGAGCTTATCAAAGGCGGTTATCCGGCTAAATATGGCGGTAGGCTATCCAGTGTATTGGATGTGATGAACCGTCAGGGCAACCGCAATTACCATCAAGGCACAGCCAGGCTTTCTGCCATTTCTAGTAGCGCCACGCTGGAGGGACCCATTCATATTGGCAATCAAAACGGTTCATATATGGGTTCGCTGAGGCGCACCTATCTGGAAGTGGTGAAGCAAATATACAAAGACCTGCCTGATTATTACTTTTATGATGGGCATTTCAAGGTTAATTGGGATGCCAGCCCCAGAGATAAGGTTTCTGCCAGTGCGTATTTTGGTAGAGACAAGCTGAATTTCGATTTTGGTGCAGTGCTGAAGCTGGATTGGGGCAATAAAACCTTCACCACTCAGCTCGTTCATATCTTCAATCCCAAGCTGTTTGCGCAATTTGTGTTCGCAGGCAGCGAATTCACCAGTAACTTCTCGCAAATAGCGGAAAGCGGAGATGTTGCCTTTGAACGGCGAAATGGTATCCATGACCTCACCGGTAAAGCAAATATGAGCTACCGCCCCAGCAACAACCATCAGTTGGATTTTGGCACGGAGCTAAAGTGGAACCGCACTTGGCTGGAGATGGATACATCTCAGCAATTTGATCCCAACTCACTGCCAGATATAACCGTGGGCAGCTTAACCGCAGCAGCCTATGTGCAGGATGTGTGGGATATAAACCCGCTTTGGACATTGCAACCCGGCTTGCGTTTGGCGATGTATAAAACCGTTGAGAAAAACCTGGCACACATTCCCGATGCCAGCTACATGAATCTGGAGCCTCGTATCTCGCTGCGGCGCAATCTGGACGTGGGTGAAAGCGTGTATCTAAACTTTGGTTTATACCATCAATACCTCACTCTGATGACGATGGAAATCAGCACTCCCTTTGATGTTTGGTTCCCGCTGGATGGCAGCTTGAAACCGGGAGAATCTTTGCATTATACCCTCGGTTACAAACGTCAATTGACTTCCAATTTTGCCTTCGATATGGAAGTGTACTATAAGACCTATAAAAACCTGTTGGAATACAACGTAGCCACAGATTTTAGCTGGGACAATGAAACTGGAACGCTCTCCGACACCTTCCATGTGGGCAAGGGTTACACCTATGGCACAGACCTGATGCTACGCACCGATTGGAACGGATTCGAAGGCTTTATCGGCTTAACCCTTAGCAAAACCAAACGCAAGATGGAAGGCTTTAATCTGGATCCCATCACGCACCAAGGCGTTGCCTACTACCCTAAGTATGACCGCAGCCACAATTTATCGATAGTGGAGACCTATAATCTCACCAGAGCCACAGGCTTTCAGGTATTGGGCAGCGATTTTAAGATCGGCATGAACTTTTCTTACAATAGCGGACAGCCAAGCAGCAAACCCGAACGCTTCTACTACGATGGCGAGAGCTACCAGCTTATTTATAGCTATAAAGATAGGATTCGTCTGCCGGAATACGTGCGTCTTGATCTTAGCACCAAATATGAATGGGTTAAGAGCTGGGGATCAATAGAGCCTTACTTCGAGGTGATAAACGTGTTTAACCGCAAAAACGTGGGCTCGCGGGATTATTCATTGCTTCCCACTGATTCTGGAGGACTGGAGCTTAAAGCGAATGACGCCACCCAATTCCCCTTATTACCCTTCATAGGAGTGAATGTAAAATGGTAAAACTACTGCGTTTAATGCTTCCCATCCTGCTGCTGCTTACTGCTTCCTGCACGAAGTTCACCGCTCCAGAGCGTTTTGAGGGCGATGTTTACACTTTGGCGGGCTTGCTGATCGCCGGTGAAGCGATAGATTTGGAGCATCCCATTTATATAACCCGCAGCACCACTATTGAAGACTTTGACCCTTTTGCATTGTTCGTTGCAAACGCCGAAGTAACAATTAAAGACCTGACCGACCAGACAGAGTGGACACTAACGCCCCGCCCTGATTTGGTGGAAATGAAGATTAAGTATATCGATGCGGGTTTGCATGTTATTCAGCCGGAACACCGCTATCGCATAGAAATACAGATTCCGGGATACCCGCAACTAATCACCGCCGAAACTACCGTTCCTGCCCAGGCACAGTTAGTTCCAGATATACTACAGAATAATATCCCGGGCGAGGGCTATAGCTTTACTCCGGATACCATAACTACCATGAAGTACAGCGAGATAGATCAGAAATACCCGCTGGCAATGAATACCGGCTCTTTCAGCGGTGCCTGCAACCTTATGCTGGAAATGTATTGCCTGGAAGAGTTTAGCACCGATGAGCTGGAGTTTGCCATTTCCGTATTCGGAATTGAGCATCCAAGTGCAGAGATGGAAGAAGGATATAACGCTAGCGGGGCAAGTATTCGTCGGATACAATCTGTGGGCAGATATGTTTCTATGCCGCAAGAAGGACTGGTTGGCAACTATGTGGTGGTGAAAGATTATCGCTATGCATTTGTGTTTTTAGGACGCTACAGAGTGTCACTATATATCGCTGACGACAACTATTACCGATACAACTACATGCCTGAAGGATACTTCTATGGAGGCGTTCAGGGTGCCTTGGGTTATTTTGGCAGTGCCACGGGTGGCAGAATGTACACCAAGATCGTAAGGTAAGGCTTTAGAATACAATCCCTAACCGCTTAATCTTCCTGCTGAGGGTGCTTTCTGTCATGTTCAGGATAAGCGCAGCCGTTTTTTGCTTGCCCTTTGCCTGTTTTAGTGCTTGTATGATTATCTCCGCTTCGATGCTTTTTATATCCTTTCCATCATAAACTTGGGCAGGTTGTTGGGATTTGCTGAAGGTGCTGATGTTATCCAGAATACTTGCATCCCAAACGCTCCTATAGTGCAATATAAAAAGACGTTCCACATAATTCTTCAGCTCGCGCACGTTTCCGGGGAAGGTATGTTTACTTAGCCGTTCAATAAAATCATCGTTTATCGTTGGTTTTCTTTTATTGGTTTCGGCAGAATATCTGTTGGTAAAGAACTCCAGTAGATCGGGGATATCATCAATCCTATCCCTTAATGCAGGGATATGG
>JALNXT010000280.1 GCA_023230245.1 Candidatus Cloacimonadota bacterium | reverse complement strand
ATATCGAGATATGGAAAACTGATGCTAATGCCTTCCAAAAGCGTAAAGCCGATTCCACTGCCTTGCGTGCGATGCTTTTTCCCGATAAGTTTGGCGCACCAGAGCCAAGCGTAGCAGATTAAATAACCATAAATATAACAATGAAGTTCAAACGGCATCTGATAGTATTGATGCGGTTTGAGCTTTTTTTATACCTGCTTAAAAACAAGATATACCTATAATCAACGATGGGATAAACTATGCTTTATAAAGAATTTCTGAATCACATATACAAGAAATACTCAGGTAACGTGAAGCTGGAACTATCACGCATGACAGGCTTGCTTGCCGATATGGGTAGTCCAGAAAAAGATTTAAACGGATTTCATGTAGCAGGAACTAATGGAAAAGGAAGCGTGTGTGCCGCCTTGGAGGCATTATGCTTGGCGCATGGGCTTAGCACCGCTCTAAATACATCTCCACACCTAATCAGCTACACAGAACGCTTTCGTATTGATGGCGAAGAACTGCCTTTTGAGACAATACTGAATGCTTTTCATAAATACGAGACATTGTTTGAAAAATGGGATGCGTCCTTTTTCGAGATTACCACTGCAATCGCATTTGGCATCTTTGCAGAGAGGAAAACGCAGGTGGCAGTGATAGAGGTCGGCTTAGGCGGAAGACTCGATGCTACCAACCTGTTTAACCCAAATGTGGAAGTAATAACCAACATCGGGCTGGATCATGTTAAAACTCTGGGCGGTACTCTAGAGATAATCGCTGGTGAGAAGGCTGGAATAATCAAACCAGGCATTCCCTTGGTACTTGGAAATATCGAAGAATCACCCAGAAGTATCATTGAAACGGTGGCACTGGCATATAAAGCTCCCGTATATCGCTATAATCAAGAGTGGAATGCAGAGGTAAATAGCGACCAATTAGACGGATTGAACTTTGACTATAGTTATGAAGGATACAGCTTTAGAAGTTTGAGAGCTAATCTGATTGGAGAGCATCAAGCGATTAACCTTAGCACGGCTTTAACTGCTTTTATTTTATATGCCAAAAGCAAAGGCTTAAAAGTTCAGGAAGAGTTTGTGCGAAAAGCTTTGCAAAGCATCAATTGGCAGGGGAGGATGCAGGTGCTATCCACATCACCAGTGTTAATTATTGATGGTGCGCATAATGTACATGGCGTTACTGCGCTAATGAAGACTCTGGCAACCATGTTTCCTAAGCGTAAGCTAAAGTTTATCATCTCTATTCTTGGCGATAAAGACTACAGCGAAATGATCCATCTCTTCTGCTCTCATGCAGATGTCCTCTATATTGCTCAAAACCAATCTGACAGAGCAGCTACTGTGGAAGCGCAAGTGGCTGCTGTAAAAAAGTATGCTGTGCCATACAAAACATCGGTGTCAGTTGCCGAAGCACTAAAACTTGCACTTAGTGAATGTAAGCCAGATGATGTACTCGTAGCTGGTGGGTCACTTTATACAGTAGGCGAAGTGCTGCAAGCGTATGAACACCGTGCATAAGGAACTCGAACACTACTTAGCTAGTCTATATCCTATTCTTAATAAGGGCGGAATATCCTGCGATGAACAACGAGAAATCGCCTATGGAGTTCAGCTTCGGCTTTCACAAGATGCTAATAAGGTAGTGCTGAATATCTATTACTCTGAAAAGAAAGGTTTAAGCGTAGTTGTTGGGGGTGTGAAAGAGGGTCAATTATATGACTTTATCTTAAAAGTAACTAATAATCTGCGCTCTCCTAAAATAGAGAATGTGGGATTTCATAGTTGGACATCGTGGATTGGCAGCGATGAATGTGGAAAGGGCGATTATTTCGGTGCTCCGGTTGTTTGTGCCTTCGCCTATGACGATTCACTATCAGCCAATTTCAAAGCCTTGAGTATTAAAGATAGCAAGTTACTAAAAGACACCGAAATAGTAACGATAGCAAAGGCACTGCACCAGAATTATGCAAAGCGTATTTCCTGTATCGTGCTAAAACCTGCAAAGTACAATGAGCTTATCGCTAAGTTTAAGAAAGAAAACAAGAATCTCAATGACCTTCTTGCATGGCTACATAGCACTAATATACAAAACCTGCTGAAAACACAGCCCAGTGTGCAAGGAATACTAGTTGATCAGTTTAGTCCTTCTCAAAAAGTAAGGCTTGCGCTTAAGAAGAAGGAAGTTCCCTATCCCTGCATCGAGAGAACAGGTGCTGAACGTGATCTTGCTGTTGCCGCAGCATCTATTATTGCCAGATATCATTTCTTAGAAACCTTTGCATCTATGCGGAAGTTCTACAAGATAGATTTCCCCAAAGGTGCCAATGCTATAGTTATTAAAACTGCGGTGGAATTTGCCAAACAATATGGAATGGAGCGGCTTGGGGAAGTGGCAAAGCTGCACTTTAAAACCAGCTTACAAGTTAAAGAACGCTTAAAGAAGTAACTTAAACTATTGCTACATATGCTGGTAAGTCTCTTACTATCAAGCGATGTATTGCTTCAGCACCCAGGTCATCCCACATGAATGTTTCACGTGAAACAACAGATTGGCTTAGCAAGGCAGAGGCTCCACCGATACAAACAAAATACACAGCTCCATAATCTATAATCGCCTGCTTGACCTCTTCGCTACGATTACCCTTGCCTATCATCACCCTTAAACCGTGTTCAAGAAGCAAGGGGGTGTATTTATCCATCCTGGCACTTGTTGTAGGACCAATAGCACCGCAGATCTTCCCTGCGGGAGTGGGGCTAGGTCCGCAATAGAATATGCAAGCAGTAGCTAGGTTGAAAGGTAGCGATTGGTCGTTTTGAATCAATGTTTCCAGTCTCGCGTGAACTACGTCACGGGCTGTAAAGACTTCGCCGCTAAGATACACTTTATCCCCCGCAGAAAGCATCTCAATATCGCTTTGCAGAAGAGGAAGGTTGAAATGATACTCTTTCATAGCGTTTATATTGTGAATTTAAGATGACGGTGAGAATGGCATTGCAGGTTAACCGCAACAGGTAATGAAGCAATATGGCAGGGTGCGGTTTTGATATGAACTGCTAACGCAGTAAGCTTGCCTCCCATACCCTGTGCTCCAATCCCAGTTAGGTTGATTGCTGCAAGGATATCCTCTTCCAGTTTCTCATAAACTGGCTCTGGGTTTCTCGCATCCAGATTATCAAAGAGTGCTTCCTTGGCAAGCAACGCACACTGCTCAAAGTTGCCACCAATGCCGATTCCAACAATGAGGGGAGGGCAAGCTTTGGAACCTGCTAAAAAAACAGTTTCTACCGCATAATCTACAACATCACAAGGACATGCAGAAGGGTTAAACATCTTCAAACGGCTCATGTTTTCCGCTCCACCACCTTTTTGAGCAATATGTAGATGCAGTTTTTCGCCTGCTACTATCTTGGTGTGTACGATAGCAGGGCAGTTGTTCCCGCTGTTTACTCGGTTGAGTAGCGGGTCAGTTAACACAGAAGCTCTTAAATAGCAA
>JALNXT010000279.1 GCA_023230245.1 Candidatus Cloacimonadota bacterium | reverse complement strand
GTTACATCTCTCCCCGACTGAAGGAATTCGAAGCGAAGGTACTTTCTTCCGAAGAGAAGATTAAGAACCTGGAATACGAACTTTACAAAGAGCTAAAGGTAACCCTTGCCGATGCTCTTCCCCGCTTGCAAATACTTAGCGATCTTATCGCTGAAATAGATGTGTTCTCTACGCTTAGCTATCTTGCCTGGCAAAACCACTATACCTGCCCTGTCTTCACCGAAAGCAGGGAATTAGAGATTGTGAACGGACGGCACCCGGTAATCGAAAAGCTGGTGGAAACCGCCGAATTTATCCCCAATGATACCAGCCTGGATTATCCTGATACCTGCATTGCTTTAATCACGGGACCCAACATGGCAGGTAAATCCACCTATCTGCGGCAAGTAGGCTTACTGGTAATCCTCGCACAGATGGGCAGCTTCGTTCCTGCGTCGAGCATGAGCCTACCTGTTTTCGATCGTGTATTCACGCGGGTAGGTGCATCAGATAACCTGGCACAGGGGCAGAGTACCTTCTTAGTGGAGATGATAGAGACCGCTAATATCCTCAATTCGGCTACGGCAAACTCGCTGATATTACTGGATGAAATAGGACGTGGCACTTCTACTTTCGATGGTTTAAGCCTTGCCTGGGCAATAATAGAGCACATTCAGAAATACAAACATGCGCTCACCCTTTTCGCCACCCACTATCACGAACTGACCGAACTGGAAAACATCTACCCCGATATCAAGAACTATAACGTAGCCGTAAAGCTGTGGAACGATGACATGATCTTTATCCGCAAGATAGAACGCGGAGGCGCAGATCAGAGCTACGGTATCCAAGTTGCACGCTTAGCAGGTGTGCCCGATAGAGTTATCCGCCGCGCCAAAGAAATCCTCAAGAATCTGGAAGAACACGAGATAAGCCCGCAAGGATTGTCTGCTTCCATCCGCAAAAAGCTAAACCGCGACAACCCTCAGATTGACATTTTCGAAGTACTTGCCGATAAGGCAGGTGAAAACGATCCCATCATAAATGAAATTAAGGATTTGGATATGAATGAGTTAAGCCCATCGCAAGCTTGGCAACGCTTATTGGAAATCCAAACCAGTCTGATTGGAGAATCATGAAACAGTTTCTAATCCTCGCTTTTATCACCAGCCTTTTCCTCTTTACTTCTTGCGCCACGAATCCCGGAAGTAATGCCGGCAAGGTTAATGGCACCATTATCCCCACTGATGAGTTTGTGAACTCTTATCGGGGGCACTTTTCCAATTTCAGTTTTCAAGCAGGACGTAGCCCTGATATGGAAGAAAAGCAGCTTATTTTTAAAGAGACCTGGAAGAATATCACCAAGTATGTGATTCTAAAGGATTATTATCAGAAGTACAAAATCACCGCCAGCATGCGTGAAGTGATAGATACTCTTACTACCTCTATCCCAGATCACGTCCTTACTTCGCCTGTATTCGTGGTAAATGACGTGTTTAACAAACAGCTATATATTCAGTCTCTTTTAACAGACCGTCCCGAAAACATGGCTGCCTTGCGCAAGCATTATCAAGAAAATCTGATCCCGATTTTAAAGCTGAAAACCAAGCTGGTGGAGAATGAGCTTATCTCTGCGGCTGAGAGTAAGCAAATCGCCAAGATTCTGGCTAGTAATGCTGATCTTCAGCTCTTTCTCTTCGATCCTTCTGAGGTGAAGGTGCTAATCAGCGATAACGAGATTAGCACATACTACAGCAGCCACTTGGAAGATTTCAGCTTACAGCCCTACCACAAGCTGGCTTACAGCCTTGTTCCAGTTGTGCCCGATGCAGATGACCATGCAGTTTCAAAGGCGCTTGCCGATTCTATATACTACATGCTGAATGAAGGGATCAGTGCCGGGGAGATTATCCATGCCAATCAGGGTACCAGCGGCATCCTAACCTTAGTTAAGCATGGCTACGTGAAAACCGCTGATTTGCCTTTGGAGATCAAACAGGAATTTGACATCCTGCGTGATGGTGCTTGCACCGCCGTACAAAGGAATGAACTTGGCTGGGTGCTGCATCAAAAGGTGCAAAGCACAAAGACTTTAACCGATTACCAGAGCATTATTGTACAGTCACTTGCCCGCTCAAGCACTCTTGCTGCGCCAGAAACACAAGCCAGACGCTTGATGGATCTTTCGCTTAGCATTGGACTAAAAGAAGCTGCCAACGAATTTGAGCTTCCCTACACTGCAAGCGGTCGCATGGCTGCCGACAGTTTAAACTTCGATGCTCCTGATGTGAAAGGGATTATCCTAAAAAAGCTGCACAAGGCTGTATCTGGAGCTATTTTAGAGCCGGTTTATTCCTCTGCTCTTTCAGCTTGGATTGTGGTGGAAGTATTGGAAAACCAAACCCAAAACACCAAGAGTTTAGAGCAGGTAAGAGATTTTATCACCACCAAGATTACCAAAATCAGAAGTAACGAAATTAACCTGCAAAGGGCTGAAAACTGGGCTGCTACCGATAGATTGACTTCCAGTGTGCTCCCCCCCTCTGTAACCTTAACAAATGCCTCGAGTGCTACCGTGTGGGATAATCAAGCGCTCTCTGGGTTGTATTATCAGGCGGTTAAAGCTCATTTGGACAAACAAACCCCGCCTGCAATCAAACATAAGGGCATATTAGTTGTGCCTATCGTGCATAAGCTGAACTTCACCAAAGAGAAAGCTTCTCCCGTCGAAATCCGCCAGGCTTATGTGCAAACCCTCCCAGGAAACTGGTTCGATAAATGGCTGGATACCAAAGTCGCGGAAGCCAAAGTCTATATTTTCAATACGCCATGAACGTTTTAAGCCCTATTGATCATCAATACTTCATGAATCTTGCCATCTGCGAAGCAAAACAGGCAGCTCTGGAAAACGAGATTCCCGTGGGTGCTGTGTTGGTGAAAGATGGCGAGATTATCTTGCGCGAGCATAACCGTACCAAGCAGTATGCCAATCCTTTAGCTCATGCCGAGAAATTGATTATTGACAGAATCATGGCTTCAGAGCCTGTGTTCCTCTATGATTATAGCCTATACGTAACCTTGGAACCCTGTTTGATGTGCGCTGGAATGCTGATTTGGAGCCGATTGGGCACACTCATCTGGGGAGCTGCAGACCCAAAATCGGGAGTGGTTGGTTCCGTATATAACGTACTGAACGATAAGAGCTTTAACCATCACCCCAAAGTGATAGGCAAAGTACTGGAGCTTGAATGCTCCCAACTGCTAAGCTCTTTTTTTAAAGAAAAACGACAATAAACGCGGAGAGTTGCCGGAGCGGTTGAACGGGACGGTCTCGAAAACCGTTGTATCCTTACGGGTACCCAGGGTTCGAATCCCTGACTCTCCGCCACATTATTCCCTTCTTCTTCCTTGCTACAATTGCCCTATCAATGCCCACCCATTGCCCTTAATATGGGCATTGAGTGGGCAATGATAGGGGAGTGCATGCAAGTTAGGCAAGATATGACCCGTCCTAAAATAGGTTGACTCAAA
>JALNXT010000278.1 GCA_023230245.1 Candidatus Cloacimonadota bacterium | reverse complement strand
AGATTGATTGTATCGGCTCATGGAAACAGTCTGAGAGCGATAGTGAAAAACCTCAATGGGATTAGTGATGCCGATATCGTAAGCCTGAATATCCCCACTGGCATCCCTTTGGTTTACGAATTTGATGTGCAGCTCTCACCCATAAAGAATTATTATCTTGCCGATGCAGACGAGGTCGCAGCAGCTCAAGCAGCCGTGGCAAACCAAGCAAAGGCAAAAGCTTAAAGCTTAGAAAGAGATTTAGCTTGACTAATATCAAGCAATTAACATGATAGCACAAAACATTAAGGAGACATACCATGGCAGTTAAGATTGACAAAGAAACCTGCATCGGCTGTGGCGCATGCGTTGATGTATGCCCGGTCAGTGCTCTTAGCATGGTAGATGGAAAGGCGGAATGCGATGAAAGTGTATGCATCGATTGCGGAGCATGCATTGCTACTTGCCCTGTGCAAGCCATTTCCGAATAAACCATAGAGTCAGATATATGATGGAAGAGAAGTATTATGCTTCTTCTTCCATCTTTTTTTTATACCACATTAGAATACCCAAAAGAGGTGAATCATGAAACATTATTTAGTATCTTTAACGCTTATCTGCTTGCTTGGAAGTCTGTTATCTGTTCAAATTAGCGGCAACCAATCCGGCACATGGACTGCTGCTAACAACCCTTACCAAGTAATCGGTGCTGTCACGGTGCCTGTTGGTGAAGTGCTTACAATAGAATCTGGTGTGCTTGTTCAGATTATGGGTAATTACCAGATTACTATTGCCGGAAACATGCATGCCGAAGGCACGGTAAGTGATACTATCCGCTTTGTAAACATGCAAACACCAGTTACCACTTTGTGGCCTGGCTTACGTTTTGAGAATCCCAACTTCTCCAGCACACTTGACCACGTTTACATAGAATACGGTACCTATGGAGTGCGCTGCATGAATTCACCGCTTACCATTTCCAATTCTCGCATAAAACTCTGTCAAAAAGGCATGGAACTGTATGGCATCGGGAATGCCAATCCTCCCTCGGTGCTGGTAGAGGGGTGCCTGATTGAGGGCTGCATCCAAAACGGCATCATGATTAGCCAAAATAGCAACGCTACCATCAACAATAACGAGGTTCGAGGCAATGGAACCGGCACCCAGTTTTATGCCGCTGTCCAGCTTGGCAACCAATCGGCAAGTGGTAGCAATAATCCTTCTATCACCAACAATCATATCCACCATAACTTCAAGCAAGGGATTTCCGCTTGGGACACCGTGGGTGCAAGTGCCATTAATCCAACGATAACCGACAATATCATCAATAACAACTACACCGGAGTGTATTTCCTTAACGCTTCCGGCTATGTAGCCGACAACCAGATTATCAATAACTTTATTCCCGGCGACATGAATTCTGGTGCGGGTGTAATGGTCTCCGGCGTTACTTCCGAGCCATATTTTGAACGCAATACCGTTACGGGTAACTACACCGGTTTTTACATCACCAACAATGCCAAACCGGTGCTGGGTGATATGTCCATCTATCATTCCTGGGCGCAGGGTGAGAACCTAATCGCCGATAACATCGATGCCAACGGTGTCTTGCATTCTGTGTTTTGCGATCAATACCCCAACTCAGCCTATACAATCATGGCAGAAAACAATAACTGGGGTGCTGATACAGCTGTAGAAATAGCCGTGGGCATCAATGATCATAATGACCTCGCCTCACTTCCTACGGTGGATTTCGAGCCTTTTATCTCCGGCATCGTGTCCACTCCAATTTCCGGTAGCTATAGTTACGATGGTCAGTTCTCAATTATCGAACCCCGGCTGGAGATAATCTCCACCAGCGATGGCGTTGTATTCCAAACCTTTCCATTATCCGGAGGGGTTATAGAGGTTTCCTCTAGCATCGATGTTCCTTTTTACGCCATGGTAGTGGCGCAGCGTGTTTCAGATGGACTACAGCTATACGGTTGTGCGGGTGGTTTCCTAAGCGCCACAATCTTCTATCCGGGTGATTTTGTCCCCGTTGATGTGGGGCATATCACGGTTAGCGACCTTCCCCCTACCAATTATGAGCTAATGGGTGATCCTATCACGGAAAATAGCCTGTTGTTACACCCCAAGATGAGCGGCTTTGCCCTCTATGGCTGGCAGCAGATAAACTGGCTTTATACGGAAGGAGACTATCAATACATCAAAAAACACACCCGCCACACCGCTGTACAGGATTTGGTGGTGGATTTCCCGTTGGGCACAGTTTGGACAAAGTTCCAGAACATTGCGCATGGTGACACCTGGCAACATACGGAAGTGTTAGATAATGAGGGAACTATCCGCGTGTCCACAATAGTAGCGAATCAATGCAGCTCTGGCTATGGTATTCCTCATTATATGCTGTTAACGCGCAAAGATACCCTTGGCAATGTAATCGATAAGATTATTTCCAACGATACAATTACCCTTCGCTTCCCTTATTTTAACGGCTATACCACTGCCAGGGAAGAGGTGCTAAGCTCTGGAGCTACTGATCCTTTGGCATCGGGTGCGTGGTGGATTTATTCCCCTCTGTCTTTGGAAACTACGCCCAATTATCTTGGCTACGATCCCGAACTTTATAACCCGCTAACCCAAAGCTACGGAGTTCGTCTGTTCTGGCAAGCTCCAGCACACGGTAATTATAATTGGACGCACTATCTTATCTATCGCAATGAACAGCTAATCGCTTCCATTCCCTTTAGCCAACGCGAGTATATTGATACCTCCTCCTGGGGAAGAGAAACCACTATTTACGAAGTTCGCGCCAGTGATGGAACCACCAATAGCGCGCCTTCAAACTGGGTGGCGGTGCCGACTGTGGGTGTGGAAGATGAGCTAATAATGCCGGTGAGCATCAGCATGTATCCCAATCCGGTTGCCTTTTCTCAAGCGCAAAGCCTGGAGCTGAAGTTCGATAACCTCAAGAATCGTAGCGCAGAAATCGCCATCTATAACGTTAAAGGACAATTGGTGCATGCAAACAAGCTGCTGGATAGCGATACCTTCCGCTGGAATGGTAAGGATAGCTCTGGCTTGCGTTGTGCCTCAGGCATCTATTTCCTGAGGGCACAGGTGAAAGGCGACAAGCCCGTAACCAAGAAACTGGTGGTGTATTGATTAGCTTTTATATCCATTGGATTGCCAATCATGGAGCTGCCAATTTGGGGAGACCAATCATGGGGCTGCCAATCTCCGAATTGGCAGAGACAGCGGAGCTGTCTTTAAAGCATCCTCTGGATGCTGTGGCAAATCAGAGTTTGCCACCCCCATGTTCTCCACCCCATGCTTGACATGACGCACATTTTAAGCATCAGACCTGCTGTAATGGCAGATAGCGTGGGCATCGCTGCGGTAAATATCCAAAGCTGGAAGGAAACATATCCGGGAATCATGCCTGCCCAGAGAATCGACGGCATGAACATGGAAAGCTGTGCAAAACACTGGCAAGCAAACATAGAAGGAGCATCTTACGTGCTTGTTGCG
>JALNXT010000277.1 GCA_023230245.1 Candidatus Cloacimonadota bacterium | reverse complement strand
GGCTACATCACTACGCAATTGCAATGCTATGGCATCCAGAAAGATAGCCTGATATTCTTCCGTTGCTTTTTTGAAGGAAAGCGGGGATTTCTCAAAACTATCGATATCCAAATGGTAATACTCTTTAATCTCTACGTTTCCCTTTTGCACGCTTAGGTTATTGCCCGGCTTCAGAGCGTGGACATGCTTCCAATAAGTTTCGTCGTCATACACCAGCATGGAGTTTATCTTCAGACTGCGCCATATCATGGCTTGATTTAGGGTTTTATCTATGGGCGCGAGGAGTAATTGCTTTATCTCGCTACCCCAATATAGACAACCCTCTGCAATAGTGTAATAGAAAGGCTTGATGCCATATCTGTCTCTGCTGCAGAATAGCCTCTGCTGTTTGGCATCCCACAAGGCAAATGCCCACATACCATTAAAACGGCTAACACAGGCATCGCCCCAAGCGTGGTAGGCTTTGATGATAACTTCGGTATCGGATTTGCTAAAGAAGCTGTAGCCCAAAGCAAGCAGTTCTGCACGCAGCTCTATATAATTGAAGATTTCACCGTTGAAGCTTAGCCCGATATTTAGCTCAGCATCTATCATGGGTTGATGTCCGCATTCGTTAAGCTCCAGAATACTGAGACGACGAAAACCAAGCCCCAGCATGGGTTTGCTGTTTGCTTTAAGAGCAGGATATTTTGCCTTCACTGCTTTGGTTGATTCATCTCCAGAATAGCCTTGCATCTTGGCATTTACAGAATCCACCAACAGATATCCTTCATCATCAGGACCCCTGTGACGGATTCTATCTGTCATGGCTGTAAGTAACTGCACATCAATGGCTCTGCCAGCAAAACTATAGATACCGGATATTCCGCACATCGCTACTCCTTCTGCTTTGCAATGTTTTCAACCTTATAATAATAGTCAAGCTAATTGTGAGTTTATAGGAATACAGTGAGCCAGCGTCTGCTTTTATCTTTTAACTCTTAAATCGGCGAATATGTAAATCGTGGCGGTTTTTATGAGATTACATTCGCCGATTATATAAGTCAAAAAAGGGGCGTTAGCAATTCCAGCTTACCTAGCTTGAAACTCCCTATCATTGCCCACCCAATGCCCATAATAAGGGCAATGGTAGGGAAATTCTAGTAAGCAACAATATAGACATTAGCTGCTTAAACATGTGGCCACTATAATCTGTTTGCATTCTTCCTGAGATGAATTAACCTGTATTATATCGCGCTGGAACGAGGCTTAAAGCTATTATTTTAAGCTACTTAATTACGATGGACTATAGTTAATCTTAGCCGCGAGACATAATAAACAGACTCTAAAGTAACAAAGGGAATATTGATGCCCGAGATGAATAAAAAGAAAATGAACACAGATGACAGAATCATCCTGTATTGGATGCAGGCTGCCCAACGGGAGAGCCATAATCCCGCTTTGGAAATGGCTATCCGCAAAGCAAACGAGTTATCTCTACCGATGCTGATTCTATTTTGCATCGAAGACCATGAAAATGAAGCAAATCTGAGGCACTATCAGTTTATGCTGGAAGGATTGTGGGAAACGGGACTGAGCTTGCAAATACTGCGGATTCCGTTGCTTATAGCTTTGGGTGAAACGGAGTCGCTGGTGACCCAACTTGCCCCAAATTGTGCGGCAGTTATTATGGATCGTGGTTATCTCCGCGAGCAAAGAGTAGCAAGAGCAAATATCCGTAAACACCTCGAAGATGAAGGGATTCCGTGTTTTGAGGTGGAAACTGAGGCTATTGTTCCCGTGGAAGTCGTTTCGTCCAAAGAGGAATATGCTGCGGCTACCCTTCGCCCCAAACTACTAAGCATCCTGCCAGAGTATTTGATTAACCCTACACCAAACACACAATTGCAACGAAGCCTAAAGATTTCAACCATGCAAAACCTGCTGCCAGAAAAGGACTCCCGTTACTTCGACGAACTGAGTAATTTGGAAGAACTTATGGATTGGGCTTTAGGTGAGCTTACTTTTGACAAAAGCGTTACTTGGGGCTCATGTTTCCGTGGTGGCTACAGTGAAGCTTTGCGTAGATTGGATACTTTTGTAAGTGATCGCCTGCTAAACTATGCTACTCTGCACAGTGACCCAGGAACTGACTATCAAAGCGATCTTAGCCCCTGGCTGCATTTTGGGCAAATATCGGCACTGGAAGTTACGCATAGAATACTGTCAGCTTGTGGGCTTGAACCAGCGCAAGTGCCATCTTTGATAAAGCATAAAGCCGATTATTACGGTAACTTAGCGAGTTGTGCGTCTTTTCTAGAAGAGCTGATCGTGAGACGAGAATTGAGCATGAATTTCTGCTTTTACAATCCCGAATACGATAGCTATGCGGCAATCCCTCTGTGGGCAAGAAAAACACTGGAAGAACATGCAACCGACGAGAGAGCTTACCTTTACTCTACCGATATCTTTGAAAATGCTGCCACGCATGATCCGTATTGGAATGCTGCCCAAATAGAAATGGTTAAAACGGGTAAAATGCACAATTATATGCGGATGTATTGGGGGAAAAAGATTATCGAGTGGACTCTTCACCTCGAAGTGGCTTTCTACTTGATGCAATACCTAAATGACCGCTATGAACTTGATGGCTGTGATCCAAACTCTTACACAGGTATTGCCTGGTGCTTTGGAAAACATGATCGTCCGTGGAAGACACGTCCGATATTCGGTTCTGTACGATATATGAATGCGGCGGGATTAGAAAGGAAATTTGATATGCAGGCTTATCTGGCAAAGGCTTAGCGTTGACAACTGCCGCCTCGGCTGTTCTCACACGAGGCGCGTGAGGTTACAATGTAACGACTCCACCATCAGTTCATGATATATTGTTCCACAATTGTGAACAGCACCATGTTACAAATCTCTGATACCCCGCTAAACTCGCTGTTGCGTCTGGCGATATCTCTGGTGCTACCGGTGCTTTTTATGCCAGAAACACTGGTATTATAGATGCTCTTCTTCTGTTTGGTATCTAGCAACTCCACAGTGGCATCGGCTTGGCTGGAATAGAGCTTTAGCGTGGAAACATAATCACCTTCATAACTGTTGATAATCACCCTAAGGGTGAAGTCAGCAGCAGAAATATCGGAAACCACTTCCATATCCAGTTCCTGCAGCTTGTTCATCAGTAAATCCTGATATGTAGTCCCAGAAGAATTGTTAAAAGAGTAATCTATATATGCCTTGGGACGGGAAACCTGTAGGTTTATTGTGGCAACAGGGAACTGGAGCATGCTAAACATTCTCTTCACCACAGGGTTTTCCAGGCTTTGCAGCCAATATTCTTTATCAATTGTTAGGCTTATCTGCTGTGGACTGGTGAAGAGGGTAATCCGCTTTATCTGCAGCTCTGTGTTGCCATTATTGTCCGTTTGCACATTCTTTACTAAATCTCCCCCACCTCTTACAAAGCTGAATACTAAAGGAAACGAAGCACAAGGATACTGGTTCGCATCCTTTTCGTAGGCAATATAAGAGGG
>JALNXT010000276.1 GCA_023230245.1 Candidatus Cloacimonadota bacterium | reverse complement strand
CCTGCCAATACCATAGGTAATCACAGTGACGTGCATCTTAATGACTACTATGGTGTATATTACAATGTTCACGATTTCACCTTCGATAATGGCGAAACAGAATATGCCGTTAACCCAGATATAGATTTACCCGCATATACATACAATCAGGAAATGCTGTACACCCTTAATGGCTGGAATGATTACGACGTTTATGATCCCTTCTTCCACGTGGAAATGGACGAATTGCCCAATTGCTATGCCCAAACTGAAAACACTTATAAGTGGTTCTATGGTTGGGACGAGAATCTTCAACGTTGGGATTATGGCAATCTCATGGACAACTTTAAAAGCTATTATGCACGCTGGATTAGGGATTTGGATAGCGTTCTGGATGATATGTTTCTCTTGAACGATAATCTGGTGCCTACCACCCCAGTGGCTTTGAATGTGCAAAATCAATCTCTTACTTCCATCACCTTAAACTGGACAAAAACTGATAGCTACGATTTTGATACATATGAAGTGCTTTATGCCACCGAGCCTATTACAGACACTAACTTCTCTATTTTCAGTAGGAATAATAACGGATTTCTGGCTTCTCCTGATTGCGAAGCGATAACAGTAACCGGGCTTGACAACTCTTTGAGCTATTTCTTTAAAATCAGGGCTAAAGACAAGAATGGAGTGTATTCCACGCTTTCAAATGAGGTTACGACCATACCAGCACCTGCGAACGTTACTGCCTTTAAAGCCTACGGTATGGACGCTGGAGTACGTTTGTATTGGACGGTATCCGGTCAGGTTTACAATCAAGGCTTTAAGGTGTATCGCAAAAGCGCGCAATCAGAGTTTGTGCTGGTCGATTCATACCTTACTAACACGGCGCTTTCTAATTCTACTGCCAGCTCTTTCGAATGGTGGGATTACAATGTTGTAAATGGGGAAACATGGACCTACGTAATTAGCTCCACCAATCTCAATAATACGGAATTCTTCTATAATTACCCTTCAACAGCAGCTCCCTTGCCCATACATAAGATCTTTGTGAAAAATGCTGCGGGTGATATGGAGGATTCTATCTCCATGGCACAGAATCCTTTTGCCACGGATGCGCAAGATAGCTATTATGATGTAAGCAAAAATAACCCTTCGGGATCAAACTACGTGTGGAATGCTTTCTGGGAACAGTATTGGGGAAACAACGGAACACAACTATCACGCGAAGTGAAGGGTGGCTATAATACGGAATTGGATATGAATACTTGGATAATGAGGGTTCGCTCCACACTGTTGAACCAGCCCTTGTTTATCAGTGCTTCAGAAGATTTTGGTAGAGCAGAAAAGCTGTACCTCTACGATAGCGGCACTGGCGCATGGCACAATCTGTTCAACGGAGCATACGAATTCACAGTTGCAAATTCAAACGCTCGTACGATGACCATTTACTGGGGGAATCTGCAACCCAAGGTAACTCACAGCAACCAGAACAACCGTCTGTTCCAGGGTGGCACGGTGGCTACCTTCAACTGGAGTAATACTAACAGCTTCCTGATAGACCACTTGAATTTATACATCAAGAATGCTGCCGATAGCCTTAATCTTGCCACTGGCGTAGCAGGGAGTTTAGGCACACTAAACTACACCCTGCCTCAAGAAGTCGATATGCAAAACGCCAAGTTTATGATTGATGTTCATGCTGTTGATGGTGTGGTTACCACTTATGAATCTCCCTACACATTTGCCCTTTTACCTGCGATGAACCTGCATTTTGTGGAGCAGGGATGGCAAACCCGCAGCACACCATGGATAAACCTTAACCCCAGTGTGACGGATATCTTTGGCATCGGCTCTTCTGCATACACCCCTAATGGTGAAAATGAATGGCTTATGCAAGAGAATTTCCTGTTTGGTACTGCTTATTGGGTAAGCGCTCCAGAGATGGCTTTCTATAGCTCCAATACGCCTATCAGCACTACGGAAGTAACTTATGCAATACAGCCCGGCTGGAACTTTATCCCCAATCCGCACTTGATTAGCTATCCTCTCAGTAGCCTACGCTTCACCGTGAATGGTCAGCTTTTCCGCTTTAGTGAGGTTATCTCGCAGAAGCTTGTCTCAAGAGCAGTGTACGTGTATCGCGATGGGAAGTATATCATCCCCACCGAAATCCTGCCTTATGAGTCCTTCTACGTGAAATACTATGGCAATCCCACCGTTGCTGGATATATCAGCTTTTATCCATACTTCGATGCACCGGGGATAAACCCTCCCACTTCAAACTGGCAGTTGCAAATGCAAGTTAGTAGCCCTAATAACGATACTGATAGCTTTGTTATTGGTACAAATCCTATTGCTACCGATGGTTACGATTTCAAGCTGGATTTACCTACAGCCCCAGCTAAACCCTTCCCCTCTATGCGTGCATATTTAACTCGTGAAGCTCCAGAAGATTTTAGCTTTGTGGACACCAAGCTGCAAAGTGAATTTCGCGCTCCCTTTAATGGAGCATTACAGCAAGATAAAATCTATAATTTTGCCATAGAAATCCCCACACAGGATCCCGTAACGTTCACGATGACAGGCACTACTATTCCGGCGGAATATACCTTCAGTGTGGTTTTCGATAATTTGGAACTTACCTACAGCCAGAATCCAACTTTCACCTTCGATCCACCGAATGCTGGGACATATACTGGTTACATCAAAGTGTATAACCATCCCGTCGGCAATTCGGACTTGGTGCAAGCTCCCATCTCTGCTTTGGTAGTGTATCCCAATCCCTTTAACCCCAGCACAACTTTGGCTTTCACCACCCCCAGAAGCCTTGATGTTAGCGTTGATCTCTTCAATATAAGAGGACAAAAAGTGCGCAACCTGCACAGAGGAAACTTGCATGGCGGACAGCACAAGCTCGTTTGGGATGGAAAAGACGATAGTGGCAGAGGCGTTGGTAGCGGAATCTATTTTGCCCGCATTAACGCTGGCTCATACGTCAAGAACGTTAAGATGGTACTGATGAAGTAGGTTAACAGGTTAACCAGTTAGCAGGTGATATTGAAGCCCCGGACTTAGGTTCGGGGCTTTCTTTGTTTATACTGTTGCGCATGCTGTAACGCTGCTTCAGCCCTAGGCATTCGGATTGCCTTACTGAGATTTGTTCCAATTCATTAACACTTCAGGTGCGCTTTCCCATCGTAGTAATTCTTTGCGTTATTCAAAGCATTACAATAACATACGTGTCTTACATGAAGCGTACTATATATAGACACATTATCGCTCCTCATCACAATTATTTTGTTTATTTTCGTGCCATTTTCGTTTATAAGTCCCAATAACTTGTCTAACTTAACATTACACCATGCTTTATGGTAGTGATCAAGCTGATTTCCAATTAGATATCACTTAATAGTATGCTTAGCTACTCGTGTAAAAGTAGAGAAACAGAGAACCCTTGCGCAGCAAACATAAATTAGTTTGCTATGCGCTGCTGTTGTGATGACTTTGTTTAATTCTTGATTGACCAATAAACCTTGACATATTTCTA
>JALNXT010000275.1 GCA_023230245.1 Candidatus Cloacimonadota bacterium | reverse complement strand
GCGATTGCCATTGGCCTCGTCATGATCGGCTCTCTGCTGGCGCCGATAGCCTCCGATGTCATGGCGGATCTCACAGATCCTGTCTCCGGCTATGGGGCTGACGGTGTGACGTGGGCCAGTCTTGTGGGTGTTGTTGTGCTGATCTCGATCGTGGGTCTAGTCCTGGTTGCAGTCAACAGCTACACAAAAAAGTGAGGAGAAGAAAATATGGCAGATATGGGAAAAATAGTGGGAGCCGTTATTGCAATCGCGGTATCGGTCATAGTCATCGCCACGGTGCTCGCACCGACGATCGCGGACTATACGACAACCGGCGGGGCGCTTGAGCAGTATGCAGGGCTCCTCGGAGCGGTCGTAATCATGAGCATAGTCGGCGTCCTGATGGTCGCCGTCAGGCTCATCGGGTCCGGCAAAAACTGAGGCGTTTGAACAAGTCCTGGCCGGGACTATAAAACGGCCTTACACTCACAGGAGGCGGGAGATGATCACCGAGGGGCTTGTTATAACCATGCTGGCAAGCGTGCTTCTACTGCTTTTAGCGCTCAAGATGCGCTCGCTTCCTACTCTATTCGTATCGTCGCTGGGATGGCTCATCTCGGCGCTGCAGGTCTACCAGCAGACCGCGGAAGTGACGCCGATGCTGCTGCTGCTGATGGTCGCGTTCGGGCAGTTTTTCGCGCTAAGACCGGAGGGATCTAAGTGAATCTTGACTTCGCCTCTATCGTTGACTTTTTGTCTCAGAATTTATTCGGCGGGTCGACCACCCTCGCGGGTCTGGCTATGCTCATTGCCGCATGGGCGATCTGCGCGATCATAGTCATCAATGCGAAGGCAAGTCCGGCCTATTCGGTCGTCCCGATGATCCCGATCTGTATCTTCTTCTCGGCGTACGGGATACTTGATGAAACTATTTCGATTTTGATCATCCTAGTCAGCGGCGTGATGGTCGCATCGACCTTTAAGAAGGCGGTGGATTGACGTGGCGGCCGACTCGGACTCGACCCTGATGAAGGTTGCAATATTTGGAATTGCAATGTCGATCATATGTACCGCTATGATCTCGGTTATGATGACAGACAGCCGGGGGGACTACGACTATGACGCTATCTCCGGTTATAGGGATGAGCTGTCCGATTTTACGGGCGAGAGCATGCTCAACACGACGCCCTGGGTGCTGCAGCATGTCTATACTCCATGGGTGTCCTCGATGGGCACAGAGGGGCACATCGATGACGACCGATGGTTGTATGGCGAAGAAATCTCTGACTATGAGTATATAGGTCGGAGTGCAGATATTCAGCTCGACCCGGGGCAGAAATCAGGGGTGCCCATCACTGTATCTGATGAAAAGGAGGTGTATAGATACGCTACAGGCGTCAAGTGGTGGTCATCTGATGCGGGCAGGTGGTACTCGGGCGTGACGGGCTATCTGGGGTCCGATATCTTAGGTATGGAGTCCAAAACGTACGCGGAGGGGACGGCGACCATATGGAATTATGGGGGTTACCGCTATGTTTTCGACCCTACCCTACCGTTTAGATACGATGAGGCGGGGGAGCCCGTGACCAGCGTCCGCGACGGCGCGCTGTCGCTCGTCTGGTACAACTATGCGGGGACGGAGGGCCTCTCAGGAGGGTTGGACGTCTATGGGGGCCGCGTGCTCCTGGCTTCCTACACTGCCGCCGACATCATATCGGCATACAATACAACCTCCGGATATGCTACGACGTACGATTTTGACTTTGAAGGAACTAAGCTCGAGCTCAACGTCCGCTTTGATCAGACCGTCTTGGAGGAGGGGACCAGTCTCATGCAGGCATGGACTCAGGGAGACTGGTCCCTGGCCATTTCGTCGATCTCTGCGGGTAACTTTTACGATATAGAGGAGTCGACAAGCTTTTCCAGCACAGCGGGGTCGATGATCAAGACATTCATACAGATCTTTACTTTTTCGCTGCCAGCGGTTAGCAACCCCTGGATCGGCTGGGTGCTGTGGATGCTGTGCGGGCTCCCAATGTGCATGGCGATGCTTTTTGTGACATTACGGATAATTGAGTCGGTGAAGATATTATGATTTCAAACAAAGCGCTCGGAGCAATCGCACTGACACTTATAGTAGCGTGTCCGATCGGGTTGGGGTACGTTTTTGCACTCGATCAAGAGGAGGTCACGGTCTGGGAGTCGACCTCGAAGGCCAGTCTTACGGATATCATGCTTAACAGCAACACCGAGTATTACATCAACTGGGAGGGGCCGACCAATAATAGCCAGCTCTATTACAAGAGTTGGCACTCGGGCTACCAGGACAATTTTATCACGGCCCCGGACTATGAATCTGTCAGTAATACTTACACGTCGATCCCGATTTATGAAGAGATCTCGGGGAGCTATCCGATACTCCCGTATGATACTATAAGTGTACCAGTTACTGTCTCGTCCGAGTATGACGGGGTGCAGAGTCCGGGCTATGGCGACCCCTCCTTGTATGAACTGCCGGTCAGCGACTATTACTATATTATGAGAGGCTACGGAACGGAGGCCTTGCTTATGATGGACCAGGACGGGTCTGCCCTGACTCATGTAACGACGGAGCGTTTTTTGCATATTATTCGCGACGGCCCAGGCTCTTGGACCGTGATTGCCGAGGGAAATACTTACGAGAGTGTGGAAGCCTTCTATGTTAAACCTATTACATCAGATACTTTGACGGCCTACTGCAGCTACTATACTCCGATCGAATTGGATGGCGACTACTCGTTTTTCAGCCCGGCGGGACTCCCGGGTGTTAAGATCGTCCATGATGACGGATCTGTCGAGTATGTAGTGGGCTGGGACCAACCCTATGACCAGAGTAATCTGCTCAAGACGTCCCGCGGCGACCTCTATATCGATGATCTCGTATTCGGATCCGTATCGGAGCTATATATTGTCGGTCCGACTAACATCGGGGGGTTTTCGTATAATGCGACGGCGCCTGTCGAGGGCGAGTATGCCGACATGTCTGCTGGGTGGACCGTCTCGAAACCGAGCGACCCTTTCGCGCCCTACTGGTATAATGGGCAGGTCAACGCGTCTGTGAGCATGAGTTTACACATTGAGGAGGATAGAGAGCTTTTCTTGGAGCCTGTGACGACTTTAACCGACGACGACACTGCGCCGTGGCTCCGGATTACCCGCGAGGGTGACGGGCTGGTTACGGTCACGCATGGATTTGGCGGAGAGGAGGTCTCCGTTGTCCTCGGGGAGTACTCGGACCTCTATGTGACGTTGTCAAGAGATGCTTACAGAGTCTCCGGCCTCGCCTCCTGGCCTGCCATGGGCACCGCACCGAGCACGCTGCATACCGTGACGCTGGAGCACGATATGCTTCTGGATGATTTCCGCTTTGTCGAGATCGCAGTCCCGGGCGACTACTACGAGGATGTGCGCCTGCGCGTGGACTCGGCGGAGATCGTGGCGGGCACATTCCCGCTGACGGAGGATTATACGCTGGATATGAACGCGCTTTTCCCCGCTAAGTCTTACTCGGTG
>JALNXT010000274.1 GCA_023230245.1 Candidatus Cloacimonadota bacterium | reverse complement strand
GCTAGATTATTGCCTCCCGATAGCGATGGCACCAAGGGCAAAGACTGTTATTATGTCAGCGATAACGAAGCTAAGTTTGCCCAAATTGCCGAGCGGATACTAAATGACAATGTGGGTAATCTCGCCCGAGTGCGTTTGTTTGAAAGCTGGTTTAAAGACTAAAGACACTTAAAGTATAATATTAACTATATAGGAGTATATACATGAAACCCATAATCTTAACTGCTGCAATTACTGGAGCCGAAACATTAAGAAAGGATCAACCCAATTTACCTATAACCCCAGAAGAACAGGCTAAAGAAGCTAAAGCATGTTTTGAAGCTGGGGCACGAGTTGTGCATTTACACGTTCGTGAAGACGATGGTAGCCCCACCCAACGCATGGAACGCTTTAGTGAATCCATTGCAGCTATTCGCAAGGCTGTCCCTGAAATGATTATCCAAATCAGTACCGGCGGTGCAGTAGGCGAGCCATTCGAAAAGCGTTTAGCCCCTCTTTCTTTAAAGCCCGAAATGGGCACATTAAACGCTGGTACACTTAACTTTGGTGATAGCGTTTTCATCAATCACCCTTTGGATATAGTTCGCCTGGCAGAGGCATTCAAAGAATATGGTGTGGTTCCGGAAGTGGAAGTGTACGAATCTGGCATGATAGACATCGTTGCCAAGCTCGTCAAAGCAGGAAACATCGTTCACACTCCCTTGCACATGCAATTTGTGTTAGGTGTACCTGGTGGGATGAGCGGTAAGCCTAAAAACTTGCTATACATGATAGAGCATTTAAAAGAAGAAATCCCAACGGCGACATGGGCAGTAGCTGGTATTGGCAGATGGCATTTACCCACTGCGATGGTAGCCCTGGTTAGTGGCGGACATATACGCTGTGGATTTGAAGATAACATATTCTACCACAAAGGTATAGTAGCAGATTCCAACGCTCAGCTTATAGCCAGAATCGCTCGGATTGCCAAAGAAATTGGTCGTCCGATTGCCACTCCAGCCCAAGCCAGAGAAATTCTTGCATTGCCCAATGTATAAGGAGAGCAAGTGATATTAACTGATAATGCCCTGAAAGTACTAAAAAAACGCTATTATCGCAAAGATGACAATGGCAACTTGTTAGAAGATTGGCAACAGATGTTGGATAGAGTCGCAGAGAACATTGCCGCTGGTGATAGTGAGCTTAAAACAAAGTTTTTTAACTTGATGGATTCTGGTTATTTTCTGCCCAACTCACCCACTCTGATGAACGCTGGTGGTGATATCCAGCAGTTATCGGCATGCTTCGTATTACCCATAGAAGATAGCATGGACAGTATCTTCGAATCGATTAAAAATGCAGCCCTTATTCATAAAAGCGGTGGAGGCACCGGTTTTTCTTTCAGTCGCTTGCGTGAGGCAAATGCTCGTGTACGCTCTACCAATGGCGTTTCCAGCGGACCTATTTCCTTTCTAAAAGTTTTCAATGCTGCTACTGATGCGGTAAAGCAGGGTGGTACACGCCGTGGTGCCAACATGGCAATCTTGAATGTAGAACATCCCCAAATCCTAGATTTCATCGTCTGTAAAGAAGATACCAAAGAGCTTACAAATTTTAATCTAAGCGTAGGAATTAGCGATACTTTCATGCAAGCAGTGGCTCAAGATGATGAATATGACCTAATCTCTCCTAACACCGGCAAGCAGGTTAGCAAGTTAAAAGCCAGCGATGTATTTTCCCTAATCGTCGATATGGCTTACAAAAATGGCGAGCCTGGCATCGTCTTTTTAGATAGAATCAATCGGGCAAATCCAACTCCGGCGGTCGGTAAGATAGAATCCACCAATCCCTGCGGTGAACAACCTTTATTGCCCAACGAAGCTTGTAATCTTGGCTCGATTAACCTCTCATTACTGATCAAAGACAATAGCATAGATTTTGAGAAACTGAGAGAGGTAGTACGAGATAGCGTCGATTTCTTGGATTCCGTGATAGACCAATCCCGCTATCCCTTGCCTCAGATAGATGAGATGGCACGCTCCAATAGGAAAATCGGGCTTGGCGTAATGGGTTGGGCGGATTTTCTGTTTCAATTGGGCATTCCTTATGCCAGCGATTTTGCCGTTGATCTTGCCGCTAAGATTATGGAAGCGATCGATTATGAAGCAAAACAGCGTTCTATGGAAATCGCCGTAAGTAAGGGATCATTCCCCAACTTTCCCCAAAGCACATATGCCATGGGAGATGTTGAACGCACCCCCATATTAAAGGACTGGGATGGCTTGTTAAGCGAAATCCAGACCAAGGGGATACGTAACGCAACCTTAACCACAATCGCTCCCACAGGCACTATTTCTATGATTGCCGATACTTCCAGCGGTGTAGAGCCTCAATTCTCCCTTGCCTATGTTAAGACCGTGATGGATGGCGAAAAGCTGTTCTATGTCAACAAGCATTTCGAAAATGAATTGACCAAGCGAGGCTTGATGAGCAAGGAACTGCTCGAGAAAGTAATTGAGTGTGGTTCTATCCAACATCTGGACGAGATTCCCCAAGATTTAAAAACGGTGTTTCAAACGGCCCACGATATCAGCCCAGAGTGGCATATCCGTATGCAAGCAGCGTTTCAAGCTTATACCGATAATGCGGTTAGCAAGACGATTAACTTCCCCAATAGTGCCTCTGTTGAAGATATTCGCAGTGCCTACGAGCTTGCATACCTGCTTGGCTGTAAGGGCGTTACCGTTTACCGTGATGGCAGCCGTGAAAATCAGGTGCTCTCAATTGGCTCATCTATGCCTCCAATTATTGGACAAGAAAATAAAGTTGCTCCGCGGATGCGCCCCGAAATTACCCAAGGGATTACGCAACGCCTCGAAACAGGCTGTGGGCACATGTACGTAACCATAAATACAGACGATCAGGGTGTTTGTGAGATCTTCGTGCAGATGGGTAAAGTGGGTGGCTGTGCCTCTGCTCAGTTAGAAGCAATAGCGCGCCTATCATCGCTTGCCTTGCGCTCTCACATCAAGATTGATGCCATCATACGTCAGCTTAAAGGCATTCGCTGCCAATCCCCGATGTGGAACAAGGGTAAGATGATTACGTCTTGTGGTGACGCTGTAGGGCTGGCTTTAGAGAACTTCCTCACCATGCACCGTACCGGAGATTTTAAAGCGATTAACTTCCAGATCGATACCAGCCTCACCGATGGCGAAACACCCGCCAGACGCAGCGCTGCCCTATGTCCCGATTGCTCTTCTACGATAGAGCACGTTGAAGGCTGCCTAAAATGCCCTTCATGTGGCTGGAGTAAGTGCTAATAAAGGGTTTAGGACTATTTACGTAACCCCCACTTAAAAGGTATGAGTTAGGGAGTTTCTATATAGTAATGGCTCAAAATAAATGTATGAGAAGTAACTATAAGACTTTTCGCTAACTCATACCATTTTGGCAAGAGATCAAATTGGCTTAATGTGCGGAGTCATCTTTGCATTTCTTTGTTTTGTGAAAGAGAAATACTTTTAAATAATTCACATAATGCACAAGCTGAT
>JALNXT010000273.1 GCA_023230245.1 Candidatus Cloacimonadota bacterium | reverse complement strand
CAGCGCTGCTCCGATCAAGCCTACTGACAGCAACCGCAGCTTACTGAATACATTCTTGAACCACGGCTGTTTCTTTAGTTTCAGGTAGCTGATGGTTACAATCGTCATGATAATCAGCGAAGGCAGGATCACTCCAAAGCTGCATAGTAGCGAGCCAAACACTCCCCCTTTCTGATAACCGATAAAGGTGGCAGCATTGATAGCAATGGGTCCCGGAGTCATTTGCGAAATAGCCACCACGTCCATAAATTGCGTCTGCGTAAGCCACAGGTTATTTATCACCACTTCCTGCCGGATCATCGCCAGAATGGCATATCCACCACCAAAGCTAAACAAACCGATCTTCATGAAGGTAAACAGCATTTGCAGATAAATCATGCTTTCTTGCCCCTTAGCCCTTGAACCACGGCAAATGCGATGGTAAGGCTAATCAGATACATGGGGCTGATCAGCAACACACCAACCAGAACGGCAGCTAACAGCGGAAACCAAGCATTCTTCAGAGTTACACCCGCTTTCTTCGCCATTTCCACCAAAGGCACGGCAATTAGTGCCACCACGGCAGGACGCAAAGCATGAAAAGCCTTGTGCACCAATGCTGCATCGGCAAAGCGGTTAAAGAGCATGGCAATTAGCAGGATGCTGATAATGGACGGCAAGATGGTTCCCAAAACCGCCACCGCCATGCCTTTCCCTTTTTTAAGGTGATAGCCTATATAGATACTGATATTAACGGCAATAGGCCCGGGGCAGCTTTGTGCGGCAGCCAAGCCATCCATAAACTCCTCATCACTAATCCATTTATGCTTATCGCAAACCTCACGACGGATCAGAGGAAGCATGGCATAAGCACCACCTATGGTGAAAGCACCGATTTTAAGAAAGGTGATAAATATCTGGAATAACACGTCAGCTATTCTTTATGTGATCCTGCACCATGGTTACAAGCTCTGCTACCAGCCTGTCTTCAGGCACTTTTTTCACAATTTCACCGCTGGCAAACAGCAAGCCTTCTCCCTTTCCGCCGGCAATGCCAAAATCAGCTTCTCTAGCTTCTCCGGGACCATTTACTGCACAGCCCATCACGGCTATGGAGATAGGGTAATCTGCATAGGCAGATAATGCGTTCTCCACTTGTTCGGCAAGGCTAATCAGGTTTATGCGGGTGCGTCCGCAAGTAGGGCAGGAGATTATCGAAAGCCCTTTGCGTAAGCCCAAAGAAACCAATATTTCCTTGGCAACGGCAACTTCCTTGGTGGGATCGGAGGTAAGGGACACTCGCAGAGTATCGCCAATACCTTCTTCCAGCAAAATGCCCAAAGCGATGGCACTCTTTATGCTCCCACGCATCATGGTTCCTGCTTCGGTAACTCCCAAATGCAAGGGATAATCACAAACTTGGCTGAGTTTGCGGTAACTTTCCAGTACCAGGGGGATGGATGAAGCCTTCACCGAAACTTTAATCTCTTGATAATTTAAGTCTTCCAAAATGCGGATGTGATGTAAGGCTGCTTCCACCAAGGCTTTGGCAGAAACGCCGTATTTATGCAGCAATTCTGCTGGCAAAGAGCCACTATTCACACCTATGCGGATGGGAATCATACGCTCTTTGGCTGCTGCTACCAGTGCCTGCACGCCTTCCACTTTGCCTATGTTGCCAGGATTTATCCGCAAGCCGTCTATTCCTGCTGATATCGATGCCAAGGCAAGGTTATAATCGAAATGAATATCCGCAACCAATGGTGCAGTTGATATCTGCTTAAGCTCGTGAATGGCTCTTGCGTCATCCAAATCCATCACGCTAAAGCGAATAATATCGCAACCAGAGGATACTAATTCCCGTATTTGTCGGCTGGCTTCTGGGATATCAGATGTTTTTACCGATAACATGGATTGAATGCTAATCGGTGCTCCTCCCCCAATAGGGATGTTGCCTAGCATGATGCGACGCGTGCTTCTTCTTACTATTTCTTTCATAAAAGATAGTTTGGATGTGCCCTATAAATCTGTCAATACCAATTTTGTTTTCTCCCCTAAGTTAGGAGATAAACAAGGGGAGTTAAGAGTTAAGAGTTAAGAGTTAAGAGTTAAGAGTTAAGAGTTAAGAGTTAAGAGTTAAGAGTTAAGAACTAAAGAGCATTGTAGAGCAGCATTCTGATGCTGCTAAACTCAATCTTCGTGTAAGTATAAAGACTATATCTCTACCACTGAGAACACCGTACTCACCGACATATTTTTAACAAAGAGTAAAAGAGCTAAAGAGCATTGTAGAGCAGCATTCTGATGCTGCTAAACTGAATCTTCCGCGTAAGTATAAGATTTCTTTTTTTAACAAAGAGTAAAAGAGCTAAAGAGAAAAAGAGAGAAAAGATTTGAGAGCATAGAAGGAAAAGCAACCTTATTCACAGCCCCACAGGTAATAATCCTGATGATCCGGTCGATCCAGTTATCAGTGTTCTATTATAATCTCTTTCACTCTTTCACTCTTTCACTCTTTCACTCTTTTACTCTTTTACTCTTTTCCCTTTCACTCTTTCACTCTTTGTTAGATATTTCGGTGTTCTCAGTGGTGAGAATAAATCATTGTAAATCCTGTCGATCCAGTTATCAGCGTTCTATTATAATCTCTTTTTCTCTTTCACTCTTTTACTCTTTTACTCTTTTACTCTTTTACTCTTTCACTCTTTGTTAGATATTTCGGTGTTCTCAGTGGTGAGAATAAATCATTGTAAATCATGTCGATCCAGTTATCAGCGTTCTATTATAATCTCTTTCACTCTTTTTCTCTTTCACTCTTTTTCTCTTTGTTAGATATTTCGGAGTTCTCAGTGGTGAGAATAAATCATTGTAAATCCTGTCGATCCAGTTATCAGCGTTCTATTATAATCTCTTTTTCTCTTTCACTCTTTTACTCTTTTAAAGAAAGCATCAGCTTAGTACCCCATTCCTAAAACAAACCAAGCCTCCATCCCCTCAGCGCAGTTTAACTCATAACTCTTAACTTTTAACTCATTTTTTACTGCTCGAATCTCCCAATCATTGCCCTATCATTGCCCTTATCATGGACAATGATAGGGCAATGATAGGGCAATTCAAGCAAGGAAGACAATTGTTTGGGCTTAGCCTTATGCGAAAATAAATCAGTTTTTCCTTGCCCAAAGTAGAGTATTACTTATGTTATTGAATAAACGTTCTGTGTAACATCAATAAAAAAAGGAGAACATCATGCCTGATAGTACATTCGTAAATCCCTCCGCATGGGCTGGAATGGTAGAAAAATCCCTTCCATTTTTAACGACCATTGGTCTAAAGTTGCTTGCCGCAATACTTATTTATATTGTAGGTAAGTGGGTGGCAAAGCTTATTGCCAATACACTTCGCAAGGTAATGACCCGTAGCAAGATGGATGCTTCATTAGTAGTTTTTATCAGCAATATGGCGTATGCTGTTATACTGGTGTTTGTAGTAATCGCCGCCATTGGCAAGCTGGGAGTGCAAACCACCTCTTTTATCGCCATCATTGGTGCTGCCGGT
>JALNXT010000272.1 GCA_023230245.1 Candidatus Cloacimonadota bacterium | reverse complement strand
TTCCAGGTCTGCCGTAGCTCCCGCTTCGTGCATGTGGTATCCAGACACACTGATACTATTGAACTTAGGCATCTTGCGGGAGGTGTAGCCGAAAATATCGGCAATTATCTTCATGGAAGGTAAGGGCGGGTAAATATAGGTATTTCGCACCATGTATTCTTTCAAGATATCGTTTTGGATGGTGCCATTGAGTGCTTCGGGTGGAACACCCTGCTCTTCTGCGGCAACGATATAAAATGCCATAATCGGCAACACTGCGCCATTCATGGTCATCGACACGCTCATCTTATCGAGGGGAATCTGATCAAAGAGAATCTTCATGTCCAGGATGGAATCAACTGCCACGCCCGCTTTGCCCACATCACCCACAACTCTGGGATGATCCGAATCGTAGCCACGATGAGTGGCAAGATCGAAGGCTATTGACAAGCCCTTCTGCCCCATCGCCAGATTACGGCGATAAAAGGCGTTACTTTCTTCCGCGGTGGAAAATCCGGCATATTGCCTGATTGTCCAGGGACGCTGAATATACATGGAAGGATAAGGGCCCCTCAAGAACGGAGCTAATCCGGAGAGATAATCCAGATGCTGCAGGGGTGTTAAATCGTCTTTGGTATAAATTGACTTAACATCTATTTGTTCGTTAGTTTTCCATATTTTATCTTTGGGTTTGTCCTGGGTTGCGGCGCTATCAAACTTAGGTTTTATGCTTAAGAAATCTGGATTCATGCTAACACCTCCATCAGATTTGCCAAGGCAATCAAGGTTTCGAACACATCTGCCTTTAGGTGCACAAACAGGTTTATGCCTTGCTCTCTATATTTTTCCACCATGTCCAAAGGATAGCCTGCCAATATCATGGGTTTATCCTTCAGTTTTGCACATATGTCAGCTACTAAATGAGGATAGTTATCATCCGTGGCACAGATACAATATGCTGCTGCATTAGTCTTTCGAGCAGCCAATATAGCTTCTTCCGCGGTAGTAAAGCCATTGGAGGAGATTACTTCAAATCCGCCTACTTGCAGAAAGCCAGCCACAAAATCTGCTCTCGGCTTAAACTCTGCAATAGAACCTATATTCAGCATATACACTTTCTTGTTTTTCTTGGAGGAGTTTATCGCAGTGCGCAGTGTTTCCAGCTTTTCCACTGCTCGCAGTTTTGGCAATGCACCCCTATCTAAGCTTACTTCATAAGTACGTTTTTCTTCGCCAGCAGAAGCATTGCTATGCTGCTCTTCATCTTCGCTTGGGTTGGCAAACATGTTTACTCCCACGAATACGTTTTTTCTTTTATGCACGGCGTCAATCTTCGCAGAGGCAACCGCGCTCAGCATATCATGTATCGTTCCCGCTCGTAAACAGCGCACCATACCACCCGCAGATTCCAGATCCTGCATCAGACTCCAGGCTTTATTCGCCAGTTCGTTGGTAAGGTGTTCCACATAGTAACATCCACCTGCGGCATCCATCACTTTGGCGAAATGTGCTTCTTCTTTTAAGATTATCTGCTGGTTTCGTGCCAGGCGACTCGAAAACTCATTAGGTTCAGTTACCAGTTCGTCGAAGTAACCAATTTCCATACTATCCACTCCGCCAATAACGCCGGCGAAACCTTCTGTACTGGTACGCAGCACATTCACATAATTATCGTAGATGCTCTTGTTAAAGCTGGCAGTAATGCCGTGAATCCACACTTTTTGCGAAGCTTCAGAACCGCCAAAAGCCTTAATCATCTCTGCCCACATAAGCCTGAAAGCTCTAATTTTGGCTATCTCCATAAAGAAGTTTGAGCCTAAAGAAAGCTTTACTTGAAACAGAGGTGCAAGCTGGTCGATAGTAAAGCCGGAATATTGTGCGCCCTGGATTAAGCCAATGGCAGTGGAGAGCACGAACCCCAGTTCTTGCATGGAAGATGCACCAGCAGCTTCATACACGCTGCCATCCAGAGATAAAACTCTACATAAAGGTGCTTTTTCCACAGCCCATTTGATTTTATCCAGCACAATCTGCCAGAACTCTTCCAAGGGCATATCTAGCCCGCCAATGCGAGCAAATTCGGAAGTTGGGTCAAAACCCACACCTGCTTCCAAAGTGCGTAGCTCGGTATTGGTTTCTTCGCAGTACTCTTCCAGCAAGTTAAGCAGATAGGTATCTTTGATATCCATCTGCATAAAAAGGGGCGCTGCCTTGAGATCCACACCATCTAATGCAGTGCGTAAATCTTCGATAGATTTCAAGCTAACGCCAGTTTTTGTATCCGTATGCTTAAGGGATAGATTCACCGCGCTCAAACCAAGTTGCAGGTCTCTCAGCAACATGGCATTTAGTTTCTTTAAGTCCGGCTCGTTATAGCTTTGGGCAATTAGCCAGGCTTCGTCTAAAAAGCGATCAGGATTGTTGCCACGCACGTAAGGTGCAGAGCCGGGAAGGCTCTTGGTAAAGTTTAAATCGGCAATATCCTCTTTACGATAGATGGGTTGCAGCGTAATCCCTTCATAGGTCTTAGTCCGCATCACTTTATTAAAATCTGCACCTTTCAGCGTATCTTCTACTGCTTTCAGCCATTCATCATAGCTGGGGGCAGCAAAGCTGTCCAGTAGGTTCAGCTTATCTTCTTTTACCACGCTTCTGTCTCCCTTTTCAATATCTAATTTTGTTTTTCTATCAAAGCTTTAACGGGTTTCATGCCAAAGGCAGAACCTTGTTGAATGGCATCCAGGATCGCTCCACCACCGGTAAAGAAATAGTATTTAGGATCAATCTGCGCTCTTGCAAACACTCCGGGGAGATATTCTTTAAAATCCTGAATCGTATCGCCACCGCCAAAGAGTTTTATGGCGTTGTCGCACTTATCAATCAGACTATACATTGCCATGCTACCTTCCGGGAACAATGTAGTGTAGCCCATCACGGCATTTACAAAGAAGCTTCCCGCTTCGGTAAATATCTTTTTTATGCCTTCCAGTTCAAAGCTCTGAGGGGCAATATCCAGCACAAAACCAAGCTTTGTCCCCTTAGGGATGTCTTTTATGTTCTGCACTTTCCAGCTATTGGCATCTCTGTTTTCAATACCTTTGTTTTCTATGATAAAGGGCAGTTCCACAATCTTTGCTGCGTGTTCGCCACTATCTTTGATGAATTTTTCTGCTTGGGCAATGTCTTCTGCGCTCACCCCTTCGATTTGTACCCCATATTTATAGCAGAGATAGGCATTATAGATAACTCCGCCGAGAATGAGGTGATCGGCAATCTTGATAAGCGAAGACAGCGGACCTATCTTGGTGTCAAACTTTGCGCCTGCCACAACGCCTACTAAAGGACGCTTGGGGTTAAATACGGCTTGTAGGTTATCCACTTCTTTCTGCATTAAAAGTCCCGCATAAGAAGGAAGGTATTTCACGATTGCATAGGTGCTGGCATGCGCTTGCCAGGAACCAAACGCATCATTAATATAAACATCGGCATAGCTGGCGAGTGCTTTGGCAAAGATATCGGCTTTCTCGTCCTTAGCCTCTTCGCCTTTAAACCAGCGGGTA
>JALNXT010000271.1 GCA_023230245.1 Candidatus Cloacimonadota bacterium | reverse complement strand
TTTAGAAGTTCCAGGAAGTCACCCTTAGTTTTAATCTGCTCAATGGGATGTTTCCAAATAACCTGCAACGATGTCATACTCATTTCCGGATCGCTGGATACACAAGCCAGGGGCTTATCATTATCCGGAACCGGAAATATCTGCACAGGTCTGGGGTTTTCTTTGGCAGGAATGGGCGAAAAGTATTCTGTGATAAGAGCCTTCATAACTTTAGGATCAAAATCACCCACAGCAACCACAGCGAGGTTGGCGGGATGATACCAATCCCGATAAAAACGTGTGAGAGCTTCAGGTGGGCAATGCTCGATGATCTCTGGTTTTCCAATGGGTAAGCGATCGGCATAGCGGGAACCTTGGTAAAGCACCTGGTAAAACTTTTCATGGCAGCGTTGCCAGGCACTAAGTCCACCACGGTATTCTTCCATGATCACGCCACGTTCTTTATCGATCTCCTCTGGCTCAAAGCTTATGTTATGCGCCCATTCACTGATGATCATCACCCCTTTGCGCAGAGCTTTGGAATCTTTGGTGGGAACCTTGAGCTGATATGAAACAAAATCGAAACTGGTTCCTCCATTCAGACCTCCAGTAAAGCCACAACCGATAGAATTGAGGTATTCCAGCAGCTCTTGCTTGGGGAATTTTTGGGTGCCGTTGAAAGCCATGTGTTCGCCAAAATGAGCCAGACCACGCTGATCTTCATCTTCCTGAACACTGCCAGCGCGCACAAATAGCCGTAATTCGGTTCTGTTTTCGGGCTTGGCATTGGTCTTGATATAATAAGTGAAACCATTGGGAAGTGTTCCCCAGATCAAATCTGGATCCACAGGAAGCGGGGCTGTGAGATCCACACCTCTCAACACGCCGCATAACAGCAGCAAAAAGACAACACAAACAGCGATGACCCTTGTTTTCATCTGTTCCTCCATAAGAATACAAAGCTTTCCCAAGAAATGATTAGTGGCTTGAATCTGTCAAGAGATATTTATCACACAAGCATTACCAATCTTGGATTCTGTTGATTGTTTAATACGCTTTTTTATCCTTCTATTATGGCAATTGTAATGTTACGTGGCGTAAACCAATGTTTGAATAAACACATGATGCACAATCCGCATAATATTGGGGTATGCTTGTGCCGCCCTAAGGGGCTAATCTTTGAGACGACATGTACGAGGGTTTCCGTGCCATGGGCACTCCAAACCCGTCGCTATCGAATTTCGCCCTAAGGGGCTCTGATGGAGGCACCAGTTGCAAGGCTTTTCCACCCTGATGGGCTATGATGGAGGAAGCCGTTGCAAGGCTTTTCCACCCTGATGGGCTCTGATGGAGAGATGCGGTACAATGCTGTTTCTCTCTGCCAGGCTATGATGGTGATATGCTTTGCACTTGGTTTTTGCTAAATCTCCCTTGCTTTCCGAAACCGAGCCAAACGCCTACTGAAGCGGTGTTGATCGGGATGCAACCCGATGAGATCCCGATCGGATCCCGATGAACCCCCTTGCGGCTGTAGCGCAGGACGCCGATCCTGCCTAAGGATGGGCATACTGGAGTGCTGGGGTATTACTGTGTTGGAGCTATGGAGTGAAAGAGAATATAGCTTGGTTTATGCTTTGCCTTTGATGGCATCCGTAGCTTTCATCCGCGCAATTTTAGCAGCAGGCAACCAGCTGGAGTAAACCGTTAAAGCCATCATAATGATGAAGATAAAAAGCAGGGCAAACGGAGAAAAATAGCTCTTCATTGGTTCTATAACTCCAACAACGTTCATATTACCTACTTCCTGGGGGATTTGGATGCCCTTTATACCCAGATACAAAAATATAGGTAAGCCCAGCACAGCTGTTACAATAGTTCCCAGTAGCATGTAAAGGCTACCTTCCAAAGTAAATAGCTTAATTATCTGCTTCTTAGGCATACCGAGTGCAAGCAGAGTTCCTATCTCCTTCTTCCGCTTGAATATCGCCAGAGTTTGAGTATCAAAGATAGCCACCATCGCCAAAAACATCATCAGAGCCAGAATCACATAGCCACCAGATTTATCTGCATTAATCATGGCTTTGGTGCTTTCCATAGTTTCCTTTGTGCTGATGTATTTCCACTCTTTGCCTAAGGAAGTATTTCGAGGCTCGCTTTTTAGTACGATTATCGTTGTTGAGTTCTGTAGTTCCTTTAGTTCGTTCAGCTTAGCGAAATCCATCCAAACCTGTGATACATCTATACTTGGAACCGGAGTCCTCATAATCTTAGCGACTACAACGTCATAAGCATTGAACACACCATTCACGTCTTTCCAACGAAGGGGAATGGTGTCTCCTTCATTAATTTCAGCACTCTTAGCCATTTGTTGCCCTATAACTACAGGGATTTCAAGCGAAGTGTTATCTGTAATCTTGAGATATTGGGTGGGTATTTTTAGAAGCGTTTGAGAATATGGTATCCCTTTTATCGTTATTGGGGTCATCCGCCCATTGGGATAAAGCATACCCGTGGAGACGAGTATAGGAACCGCCTCTCCATTATCTATTTGTGTTTGAATACCTTCAGGTATGGGTGCGTAGCTTTTATCGATAGTAAAACTATCATATTTATCGTAGTTCTGCTGTTCGTAGTGCCCATTACCGTTTTCCCACTCGATTAACTGACGCCTGGCAGTGCGGCTCCAACCATCGTAGATACTTTGGATGAGCACTATCCCCAGTAGTACAATAGATAGAATGGCTATGTTAATCACGCTGTGCCAGCCATTGCCAAGGATTCTTTTTATTGCAAGTTTGGTGATCATGAATATGTGTCCTTACTTTGTTACTTTGTTACTTTGTTACTTTGTTACTTCTTCAACACTGCTTTCGTGAAGATGTAATCTGGGATGCTGATATCAAAAGCGATGTCCTCAATAATCATGGTCGTGCCATTGCCTGATTTCAGTTCGTCCTTGTAGATCATCTGCATGGGATACCAACGGTTGCCTATTTTAGTAACCTTGCTTAGTTTCATGGTTTTAAGCAGCTTACCGCTCTTGGCATAAAGCTCTTGATAGAGGGGTACCATGCGTTCTTTATCCACATATAGCACTCGTTTCTGGTAGGCAAGTCCGGGCACTTTTGCTATTAAAGTAAGCTTATAGCAAGCTCTGCTATCGTAAGTTATGTCTTTACCCATGGTGGCATTGTAGGCATCCACCATTTCCACATCGTCCATATAGTCTTCGTAGGATAGATCTGAACCCATTACAGATTGTTTCAGCATATTGCCAGATATCTGTATCTCTCTATCACTGGAAGGGTTGTAAAGCCAGAGGTTGTCTTTTAGCTTCAGCATTTTGGTGCCCTTCTCTTTGGCAGGAGCAATGTATTCCGAATAGGCAATGTCTTTACCCTTGGAATAGTTGATAGAGGTCATCGTGCGGGTTGCCCTCTTCGTTTGCACTATCATCTTAGAGGTGGATTTCGTAGTTTTGGAGATCATGTTTTTATCTATGTTTTTCAGTATCTCGTTTGCTGTGATGGCGTTTACTAAGCCTATACTCAGCACCAGAGAG
>JALNXT010000006.1 GCA_023230245.1 Candidatus Cloacimonadota bacterium | reverse complement strand
CAGCCGCACCAGTTTTCTAGAGAAGCCAAGCCCTGGCTCTCTATCAGTAAATCATGTGCCTTCAGCGCAATCTCGATTCTATGTATCATAAGGACGCCTCTAGCACGCAAGAACTACCTTTTAGGATTCTGCTTCCCGGCAAGATAGATTGTTTCCTTACGATGCCTGAACCATTGATTTTCAGCGCAATCCCGTGTTTCGCTGCTTCGTTAACTGCTGAGCGTAAACTTAAGCCAATTAATCTGGGCATACCAGTAGCTTCGATAATGGGGATATTTTTATTCCGGCTGGGGCCAATCTTCAAAGTTATCGGATGGTTTCTATCTACGGTAACACCCTCTTTGGGAAATTGATCTATAACAACAGAAGCCGAATCAGGCCCCTCTACTTTGTATAAGAACCCAAACCTGTTTAATGTGTTTTCTGCTTGATAAATTGACATCCCGGTTAGCTTGGGCATGCTCAATGACGTCTTCATCAACCTCTCATTATAAGGGAGAATCTGACAATCCGGCATGAACAATATATTCTCTACGATTTTTTTGAATGTAGGAGCACTGCTAGTACTTCCGTAATGGAAGCCATAGGCTGGTTCATCATAAAAAACCACTATTACCATTTGTGGATCTTCCGTAGGGAACATACCTGCAAAAACAGCATTGTATTTATTACTTGAATAACCCTTGGTGCCTATCACGTTTTTTTGAGCAGTACCAGTCTTGCCACCCAAGCGAATGTAATCCATTTTAATATGTTTTGCCGTGCCATAATCTACCACGCCCTGAAGATATGAGCGCATGGTATCTGTAGCAGCCTTCGTGGATACATTGCGTAACACGGTCGGTTCAAATTGCTCTAACACCCCGCCTTTGTCGTCCCGATAAGAATCTACTATTAACGGCTTCATCAGTTTGCCACCGTTGGCTATGGCGCAATATGCGGTGGCTAGCTGTACTGCGGTAAGCGATATTGCCTGCCCAAATGCTACAGAATGGAGGGTATAACCATCCCAGTTTTGCAGTTTAGCAAATATCCCGCTAGATTCTCCGAATAGATTTAAGGCTGTCTTTTGTCCAAAACCGTAAGATATGAAATCTTCATACAAGCGGACTGAACCGATTCTTTCTGCAATTCTGGCTATACCAACGTTACTGGATTTTACTATGATATCGCGGGGCGTAATGTTCCCATAGTCATGTGTGTCCGATATCACACGCCGTCCAGCTTGGTATCTTCCACATGCGATAAGTTCATTGCTGCGGATTAGTTTATTTTCTAGGGCAGAAAGCATGGTAAGGGGTTTCATTGTGGATCCCGGCTCGAACATAAAGCTCACAGGGATGTTAGATTTAACTCTCACAATTCCTGCATCATCGGTTTTATCGTCTAAGGATACTCCGGCAAGAGCTAAGATTCTGCCCGTTTTGGGATCCATCACCACTGCACCTGCGTTACTGGCACTATATTTTTCCAAGCCCTCATACAAGGCATTTTCCACAATTTCTTGTATGTTAGAATCTATTGTAAGCCAGATATTCTCGCCATTCTTTGGCTTTTTCTCGTGCAAGTTGGGATAGGGAACTCGTTGATGGTTGGCGTCCAGCACAATTTCCCGCCAGCCATAGTCTCCGGATAATACCTTGTCGTAGGTGGCTTCAACGCCGCAATTGCCAGCAAGTTTGTACAGCGATTTGCTATTCGTATCAATATCGAAACCGTCTGAAACTTCACGCACTGATCCCATCAATCTGGCAGCTAGTTTTTCTTTGGAATATATCCTTTTCATGGAAGCAAAGCTATGGATTAGTCCGGGGAGATCCTTGGCCTTAAAATCTTTAATAACTTTGTCTAGTTCAGCTTCGCTTACTTTGTTTGAGATTTGGATAGAGGTATTTTTATTCCCTAGATTCAATCTTTTTAATACAGCTTCGGAATTCAGATTGGTATGGGCAGCTATTACTTCTGCCAATTTATTGAAAGCATCATCTACAGCCATGTTTTTGCGTTTAGCCCATGATGATACCGCTGCTCTATCGATATCCATTTGGTAATAACTAACCGAACTTACCAGCAGATTGCCTTTTGCATCTAGTATCGCACCTCTTCTGGGAACAAGGATTTCCTTGCCCGGAACATAACGAACCCGCCTTGCACCGGAAAAGTTAAAGGGATCAAGAATCTGAATACTAAATAGGTAAGCTGCCCACGCCAATGACACCAGGCAGAAGATTACCATTAGGAACCAAAAGCGGGTTTTCATGTTAATCTAGTGAAATCTGTACATTCTTGGCTTCAGCTTTGGAAGATATCAAATCAATTATGCAATAAGTCTTCTTTTCTTGCTTGGGAGAAGGCTCATGGACATAAATGATCTTTCCGGCTTCATGTTCTGGAATAAAATTGTTCATTTCCACACGCACTAAAGAAGCGATATGCCTGCCACTGCGCAAATCATCCAATTCCACCAGCAATTCTGTGTTGATATTCTTTTCTGCATTGAATGTTTTTTCCAAAGTCGAGTAAACGCGTGTGTATTGTACCACTCGGCTATTGTTAAAGAAGTTTAAAAATACAACCAATGCTACCAGTGCTATCAGAATTGTCAATCTTCCTCTCATTTCTCCCCCTTAGCAGCGTCTTTGCTGCCATATTTACTGGATTTGGGTTTGGTGGTTTCTTTGCCTATCTTCTCTGCTGCACGTAGCTTAGCACTACGAGAGCGAGGATTGGATTTCAGTTCATCAGTTCCTGCTATATGTGGTGTTTTTGTTAATATCTGAAGCTGGCTACGATGGTTACACATACATATCATTATTGATGGAGGACACACGCAATCCTGAGCTGCCAAGCGGAATACCTGTTTCACTATCCTGTCTTCCAAAGAATGATAACTAAGCACCACAATCCGTCCGCCGGGATTCAACATATTTATAGCGTCCAGAATTGCCAATTCCAGATATTCCAATTCGTGATTCACAAAGATGCGCAGTGCCTGAAAAACACGCACTTTGCTTTTAAGAGATTCTTTGGTGCCCACTCCCACAACGCTTTCGATAATCTTTGCCAGTTCTTTGGTGCTACTAATCGGCTTTTCGCTTTTCTCAATTGCCCTGGCAATGCGTGTGGCATTCAGTTCATCGGAGTATTCTTTGAATATTCTTGCAAGTTGCTGCACGTCAAGCTCGTTAACTGCATTATATGCGCTATAGTCCTGTGCGGTATCCATACGCATATCCAGCGGTGCATTTTTATCGAAACTAAAGCCGCGTTCAGCATTATCCAATTGAAAGGAGGAAACTCCCAAATCGAACAAGATGCCATCAATTCCCTTAACCTTTCTTAGGGCAAGCTCGGTACGCATATTTACGAAATTGGCTTTTATTAATTCCACTTTGGCTTGTTCAGAGCTTGTATCTTTGTTAATTTTGGCTCTCAGCATTTGCTCAGTTTCCGTAATCGCTTGTGCATCTTGATCAAAACAGTAAAGCTGTATTTGCGGTTGTGCGTTTAGCATCGCTGCACTATGTCCCCCACCCCCTGTAGTGGCATCTACATACACTTTCCCCGCTCTTAAGTTGAGCAAGTTGATGCATTCTTTTGCCATTACCGGAGTGTGGAAAGTGCTCATATCTGATAATCTTCCGAAGTAAACTCTGTGCGGTGCAGTTCCAATTTTTGGGAACGGATAGCGTGATACACTTTCGGATTCCAAAGTGAGATGTAATGCCCCTCTCCCTTGATGATAACGGTATCGCTAATATCAACTTCGGAAAGTAACAGCTCGTGTATCCTAACTCTGCCGGGTCCCTCAAGCTCCTGCTCCATCATGGCAAAATCGATAAGCTGAGTTCTCAGTTTTCTGCTGCGATCATCGCCCGCTTTCAAGCGCTCGAGGGTGGTTTCCCAATTATCAATGGGATAAATAGCGATGGTGTTATTGTGCCCCAGAGTTACTATGACGGTGCGTCCCGATTCTTCCGAGAATTTCTTCTTGAAACAAGCAGGTATGATAACTCTTTGCTTGTGTACAGAGTTTTCGAAGATACCTAAAAATTCACCAGACATTACGACAACCTTTTTTAAGTGTTTCGTTGCTAAGGCCTTGTTTTTCCCTTCTGTTCAAGCTTATAACCATTGCTTTCCTGAACCACCATGAGTTTATTTGAGTTTATGTGACATTCTGTGGTACTTATATGACACTGCCTTATTCTTGTCAAGCTTAAAATGCGCTTATTTTCATATTTACTGTAATAATTATGGGAAGCAGTGGGAAAAGGGTGAATTCATAGCAGATAACTATATACATTACAGACAGTTAGCTTAATATTGCCAAATGGCTAAGGTGGCTTGGTTTGTAGTGAGATTTCGTACTCAGCGACATGTTTCTTTTCAACACAGGGAAAAGCAGAGAAAAGCAGAGAAATAATTAAAAATGAGGAAAAGAGAGGTGGATATCAGCACTCGCCTCGAGTGCTAACAGCCGGGGCGGCTGTTGTTACAATTAAACCATGTGCTTTAGTCCGTTTTGAGTCTCCCAAACTCCACTACCGCCCTTCCTGTGCTTTGTCCAAGAAGAGTGCAAGGGGAGAAGTATGCGCAGAAAATAGAGCAAAGGGGATGGGACAGGTTAGCAGGTTAGCAGGTTAGCAGGTTAGCAGGTTAGCAGGTTAGCAGGTTAGCTGGTTAGCTGGTTAGCTGGTTAGAAGGTTAGAAGGTTAGTGGGTTAGGCTGCGCAAATCTGAAAGTTACGGTAATGTAGCCAATTTGAGTTAAGTATAAAGGATTAGTGTCAATACCAGCTAACATCTTCATTAACTATCGCTAACCCTCTCTCTTTGCCTCTTTGCCTCTTTGCCTCTTTGTTAAAGCCCCTCTGCTTATCTCTGTGTTAAAAAGAAAATCAACACTTACACGAAGATACTGTTCAGCAGCTTTAGAAAGCTGCTCTACATTGATTCTCTTTGCTCTTTTACTCTTCGCTCTTTTACTCTTTTACTCTTTGTTAAAAATCCCTCTGCTTTTCTCTGTTTTTCTCTGTGTTAAAAAGAAACTCAACACTTACACGAAGATACTGTTCAGCAGCTTTAGAAAGCTGCTCTACATTGATTCTCTTTGCTCTTATACTCTTTGTTAAAACCCCTCTGCTTTTCTCTGTTTTTCTCTGCTTTTCTGAAGTGTTAAAAAAAGCATCAGCGTAATAACCCATTTCAAAACAAAACCAAGTATCCATCAGCCTAGCGCAGCTTAACTCTTAACTCTTAACTCTTAACTCTTTCTAGCCCTTACCCAAAGAATCGCAGGTTCCTGCTTAGCCGGTATCAGTTTATCATCCAGCAAGGGCTGGTATAGATATCCGCTATTGGGTTTTGCAGTAATACGCCAGGAGCTGATAACATAGCCATCAAACAATTTGTTCCGTAGCCATGTTTCGCTTAGGGTTTGCGGTTCGGCTTTGGTTTTAGGTTCGTTTAGGTTAAAGCTGCCAATTAATTCCCCTCCGGGCTTAAGTATTCGCTTTAATTCGCTTGCCATAGCTTCTGGAAACGCAACATGATCAAAGGCATTGAGGGTGAAGATAACTTCCAGATAAGCATCTGGGATAGGAATCATATTTTCTGTTGAGGAAATATAGATCATCCCATGGCTTTTCATGGCACCGCTAAAATGTTGCAAGTATAACGGAGTAAGCACATCAATCCCTATTTTGATATCTGTAGAGCTTATCCAATTCAGCGTACCGCGCGGCCCGCAGCCAAAATCTGCAATGCGTTTACCAGTTAAAAAGCTATCGTCCGTTTCCCCCGCCATGCCTAGCAGCAGTTTTTTATAATGGGTATTTTGAAAGATGCCATTCTCGTTTTTGTAACACTTTTTCCAGTATTGCAGCTCAGTTCCATGTTTGCTGCGCATAAGATGGAAAAGATTCCTGCCTATTTGCTTAAGAGCATTGGATGGGGCAGTTATTTTTGCGCTCATGGTTATCCCCTTTTTAAGCCGTAATATTTACCTATAAGACAGGCAAATAAGTGTTTGCATATTTGTCAATGTGTTTTCGTTGCCATGCTATAGTTAGCTTAAGATAGAGTCACTTGCTCGCATTGCCCTATCATTGCCCACCCATTGCCCTTAATATGGGCATTGAGTGGGCAATGATAGGGCAATGCTCCCAAGGGAACAACAATCGGAGGAACTGCCTGGGATTTATCCTGGCAGTTCCTCGTAAATTAGATTTTTACTTTATCAGCAGCACTTTCCTTAGCTGCGTACGGTGTCCATTATCTAGGCGCAAATAATATATTCCGCTGCTACAAGGGTTATCATGATTATCCCTGCCATCCCAATTGATTTTATGTGCACCTGAAGGCATAGATTGGTTGATTAGAGTTTTAACCACCTGACCTTTAATGTTATAAACCGAGAGAGTGGTCTCCCCCGCTGCTTTCAATTCAAACTGAACGGTTGTGTTTGGATTGAACGGGTTGGGGTAGTTGCTCAAAGCCATGCCGGGAACATTAACTAAATCATTATTGGGAGAAATATACTGGTAGTTTACCAATTGAGTTTGCGATTCCAGATATACTTCGCCCGGACCTGGATTGTAAATAGAGGCAACTTTCATTTCATACCAAGTGTTTGGGTCAAGATTGCTGATGTTGTGGTTACGAGCATCACCCGGTTTCACAATACTTTGCCACTCTGAAGCGGGTGCACTGTATGGTTTGTACATCACCTCAAAATGATCGGGATCATTACCGGAAAACCAGTTTAAGACGAAAGTACTCGGTGCTTGAATGCTGATGGGGATTAAATATGGTATGCAGGTTAAGCCTTCCAAATCACCAATCTGCAAGCCACCATCGATGAAATCCTCTGCCGTAGCAGATATCTGTTTCAGCTCTTCTATACTACCGCCACAGAATAAAATGGAATAGTAGCTTAAGCTTGCCCCGGGTGCTAGATTAAGCCTTCCTGCAGGATTGGGATTGTTTGGGCTTGGCATGTTTCCATAAAGAGTATTTAGGAATCTGGTATCGTTGGGGCTTGGTTGTTCATATTCGTTTACTCCATCAGGGCAAAGGGAAGCATACTTATCCATATTGGGATTCCGCCCTGTAACCAGCCAGTATTTCTCATTCGCTGTACGATTAGTAGGGTTCAGGTTTAGAGGGTTAGAATCGTCTGGACCGCTCCCTACACTCCAAACCCATGCTGTATTGTTTCCGGTAAATCCCGGAATATATATCTTGTTTGCCATATAACCAGGACTCATCCCTCCATCAAAATCTGCATCAAAAGAATAGGCAAATTCATATCCTGCACCTGATATATATCCGCTTTTATCATCAGCAGCCTTTTCTGGACCCCATGTTTGAGGGCCAATATCTGCATCAACATAGTTGGCGAGTGCCACATCGTATAAGGTATCAATTGCGCTGGCGTTGTAAACGGTGTACTTGATTATTACCGTTTGGGCAAAGTTTTGCATGTTCCAGGCATAGCTTTCCTGATGGATTGCAAGACCCAGGGGAATGTGCGTATTATGTGCATTTGATGTCCCCCAATCACGATCTCCCATGGTTCCAAAGGGACAGTAGTCATAATAGTAAGCAGAGTGCGTTTCAAAACCTGGAGTTTCGAAAGTAGTAGCTTGGGGGATAGTAAAACAATAGTTCCCCTGGGGATCAGGAATATTAAAAGGACGGGGAGCAGGATAGCCATACATACTGCTAAGCACAATATCTTGGCTGTTGTATTGGTCGTATAGTGCTGTAGCACTCGAATTGCTATATAAAAGAGGGTTATAGGCTGGGAGCAACTCAAAAAGATCTTTATCCCCATCGAAGCCCACACTCGTTAATGTGTCCTCCACAGCATGCATGGATGGAGACCATAGTGGCGAATCCTCTGCTATCGGCACGGTACTGGAATTGGGAGGATAAACTGGCCAATATAGCTTGTTCCCGAACAAATTCCGCCGTTGTCTCTTAGCAGAAATCCAGGGTGAAGCCTGGTATAGGAAATCAATTCCGCTTCCACCGGGATATTCCAAAGAAGGATACTGGGGCACAAAATCGTCTCCCGAGCCAAGAAAACCATAATTGGTGGTGCGTAACCATACCTGACCAGAAGCATGGACACTGGAATCCAAAGCGCGATTTGGCTGCATACCTTCACTTGCTGACTTAGCAGAAAGGCAGCTAAATACCAATACAAGGACTAAAAGCATAATCCGTTTCATTTTGAACCTCCTGTTGCCAATTTAGAACCTAACATTCCGCCTAAGATGCTTTGCAAAGCTGTGTTTACTTCGCTTTGCACCATATATGAAAGCGGGAACCCTAGCACAACTACTTCCGAGCCTAAATGGCTGTATTGATAGCCGACATATTTGGATGAGAACAGGTTATATTGCTCTTGCGTGGGAGGATAAGACGGAGAATCAACCGCTTTACAGCCAAGCTTATAAAGGAAGTTTAGGCCAGCATCGGGATTGAAGTATGTTACTGAGCCTATACCCTTTCTAGTGTTAACAATGCTGCTAAAGGAGGTGGTAGTATTAAGGTTAATATCGCTAAGACTGTTTAACGCATCAGCCTGAATGAAGAAGGGGTTATTGGTAAGGGATGTACCTACTGCTCCATAACTTGTAGTATTGGGAATTCCTAAACGGTCATAAAGGAAATTAGGTGCCTTAACGCTTATTTCCTGAAATGAGGTTAATAATCTACTCGTTCCGCTCACTATTAGCTTACCTCCATTGGCAAGATACATATCAAGCGGGTCAATATTGTTGCTTAATGTTGCTCCCGCGGAGGGGTTATCAGAATGCCAAAGCACTGCTTGATAGTTTTGTAATTGTGGAGCAGAAACCCCCATGATTTCCTCTGTGCTGGTATAGATATCAAAAACACTAACATCACCCCAATTGGATGGCACTACGGCACTATAGAAATCATCTACTATTTGCTCGGGAGAATAGCTGCTGTTGCTTTTGGAATCATCTACTATCAAGATGCCATAACGCTGACTTACCGGTTTGTAGGGAATTAAATTTATGTTCACTTGTGCCGGCAAGCTATATACATTCTGCAAATCAACGGCGCAGACTTCAAAGCTATGATTTCCGTTGCCGAGATTGCTTAAAACTACATGCCGGCAGCTATCAAACATATTCTTTATCCTTAACCATGAGCTGCCATCTTCGTGGGTAACAACTGCTGGTTCGAAGAACTGGCTGAATACTGGGAAAGGTGCATCATCAAGTCTAAGGTCATAGGCAACAACCTTGCTATAATAGCTGACGCCACTGTCGTTGAAACAATTGTTTGTCAATATACTCATGGGGTTATCCGAAGCATAAAGCCCCTTATGTCCCCAACGCAAGTGCAGCTTGAAATCCGGGGAGTTAATAGCTTCAAGAGACGTCCCGTTAAGCCATAAGTGTCTATTCTTCTGTTCACCCGAAGTGGGGATTTGTTCATAGTAGAGCGAAGGATAGATAGATGTATCGATGGTGTAATGATATTGCCCCAATCCCACCAGAGTTTCGGAATAAATAAGTGCTGTAGGCTTATTGCCACTAGCAGCCTTAAAATAAACGGTGTTACGCGAGGCTTCTTCAACCCCCTGACGGCTTACCACATATGATTCGAACTGGGTGAATTGGTTCGCGGCATTGGGTATAATCGCTGGGGTTGTAGTAGCATTCAAAACCACTTTGCGCATATCTTGGTTTTCAAGAGAGCTATACCAATCACCGTGGCTAAGCACTTGCTGGTTACTATCAAGTATATTAAGCCGATACATGAAATGGTGAGCATAAAGCCCCTCCACAAAGATATCGCCAATGTTTTCTTGAAGCCCGAATTCCATGCCGGTTCCGGTTGTAGCGCCGTTGTTAAAGAATGGAATCACGATGCGGCTGCTGATCAAACGGTCACTTCTAAATGCTGAAGATAATTCTGTGATATTGCCATCTGAAGTTCTTTCGCGTAACTCCACATTGGTGATTAAATTGGTGAGTCTACCTTTCTGAGAAACAAAATCGCAGCTCAGCAAAGCTTGGGTAGTCCAGATGCTTCGATGTTCTCCTGCTTCTGTTAATGCGTTACCGGAAACATCTCCAATCACAGGGAAATATATCCAGCCTTGTTCATCTGTAACAATCCCATCCGGTAATTCACTACTTAGGGTACTTATCCGATATGAATACGCAGAGCCGGGTGTGAGATAGATCTGAATCCCTTGCCGATAGATGTACTCGCCGTCGGCTAAAGGTATTTTCTGATCTGTGAAACTAATATCCTCTTGCTGTTGCGGTGTTGCTGGAGCAAAAGGGTTTTGCTTTCCGCAGGATAGTAAAAATAACGCCATAACTAGCATTAACATCATGCGTAGGAAGTCTTTCATAATTCCCCCATGTTTTTTATTTAGTTTTCTTTACTTTTACTGATCTCGATAGCCAAAAATTGATCTAATACATGATTTGAGTTTCCTCAAAATGTGTCAAGGAATTAATCGCTTATTATTATTTCTTTTAGATAGCGTTAGTATATAATGAATCTTTGTCATATTGCATTAGTGTTCAGTTGTCCAACTCTTATGGAGTTCAATCCGCCATTCCTTGTTTCATCCTGCAATCCCAGCTTCAAATAAGGAGAGAGGATGTTTTGCTTGACAGAGAAAGCTACAAATATAGACTGTACTTTTCTAATACTGTGGTGATTGAAGGCGATATTTCTATTCATCAACATTGATTTTAAGGGAATGTATTTTATGAAGGTGAGAGTCTCTTTAGCCCTGCTTCTGGTAGTAGTGTTAATGCTTGCGGGTTTTAACACCTTCTATTGCGCTACTAAAGGAGATGTGCGCCAAGGGAACGGCAAACAAACAAAACTATCTGATGCCGATCTTGGAGATTACTACTTACAAAGACACTATCGAACCATTAACAGCAATCCTGCCTCTTCAATATCCGATTTAAAGCTATCTGCAAAGTTCTATGTAAGTGCTTCTTTAGTTAGTAAAGCTGCCGACTCACTTACCAAAATAGCGGGAATATATACCACCTTAGGGATACATCAGCTTGCTCTGGAGTATTTACTGGAAGTGAATCAGATGTTGCGGAATCATCCCAAGTCAGCACAAAATGCCTGGTTATATTCCGAAATAGGCAATGTGTATTTTGCCATGAAGCTCACCGATCTTGCCGAACCCTACTATTGGCAAGGGCTAAAAACGATGAAAAGTATGAAAGATACTTTTGGTCAATCTGTGATGCTGAACAATATTGGCATGTGCAAAATGGAACAGGAAAAGCCTGATAGTGCTTTAGCTTACTATAGCGAAGCTCTGGAACTAAGAGAAAGTGCTAAAGATAGATTTCCCATCTACCACAGCTTAAATTTTATGGGAGAAGCACACCATAAGCTTGGCAACCAAGACCTTGCACTCCAGTATTATACCAAAGTATTCGAAGATCTGGCAGTTCCCGTAACGTCTATTAAAGAATCTAATGCTTTAAGAGCTACTTCTGCCCTCTCCTTATACCAGCTTTATAACGAGCTTAGTAAATCGAAAACTGCGGATAAATATTTGGAAGCAGCACTAAGTATTCTTACCGCAGAAAAAGATTCATTCAGGCTAAATAGCACCCTGACGATAAAGGCAAAAAATGTATTGAGAAGAGGCTCGCTAACAGACGCAAGCGAAATATACAAAAGTATTTATGCTACTGCACATAAAAACAGCTTTTTTGAACAGGCAAAAGACGCTGCATACGCACTGGGGAATATTTATCTAGCTCAAAACAATTCTGCAGCAGCAGCGGAATACGTGGAGGTTTATAAAGCCTACAATGATTCTTTGTTTGCTATGCGTTCTCCCGAAACCCTCGTCCGCTTGCACTCTAGTGTACAAAACAGTTTACATGAATTACAGAATCGTGAATTAATAAATAAGCAACTGATAACCATCCGCTTTAGCATCGTAATCTTTGTTCTTCTCTTAGTTATTATCTTACTGTTCCTGAAATCTGCAATGGCAAATAAACGCAACTCCCAGCGCTTGCGCCAACTCGCAGATGCTTCCTTTGAAGGCATCTTCATGCACAATAATGGGATAATAGTAGAGGTCAATGATCGCTTTTGGGAAACCTTGGGATTAACTAGAGAAGAATGCATCGGGCATCACGTTACAGAGGTTGCTAACTTGAAGGTAGATAAAAGCGTTAACGAACATATACTAGCCGGTGGCATCCAGAATTATGAAATTGAGGTAGTATCAAAAGCCCGGGGAATACTAAATCTAGAAATCATGTCACGTCCCTACACTTATAATAAGAACAAAGTGCGCGTGGTAGCCATTAGAGATATTACAGAAAAGAAGCGATTCATCACCACCCTTTTAGAAACTCAAAAGCAACTTAGCGAGCTAAACGCAACCAAGGACAGGTTGTTCTCTATCATCGCTCATGATCTCAGGAATCCGTTCAGCGCGATAATTGGGTTTTCTGAGGTAATCCGCAACAATCTGGATAAATTCAGCACGGAAGAACTCTACGACATGATTGTGCAAGTACATGAAACATCCACCACCGCCTACGTTTTGCTACAAAACCTATTGGAATGGGCGAAGATTCAGATCGGTGCAGTAAACATGTTTCCCCTCAACCACAGGCTTCTGCCCATTATTCAAACTACTGTCTCGCTAACTAAAGTGCCACTGGCTACTAAAGAAATAAGCCTGGTGGTAAATTGCCCAGACGATATTCATATTTTTGCAGACGCGCAGATGCTCCACTCCATCTTGAATAACCTAATCTCCAATGCGGTAAAGTTCACGATGCATAAAGGCGAAATCACGATCACCGTTTTCCAAGATCATGCCACCATTATCCACATTAAGGATACGGGTATTGGCATGGATGACGACACCCTGCAAAACCTCTTTAAGATCGAATCTATCTGCAGTTACAAAGGAACCGACAACGAATCTGGTACTGGGATTGGGCTGATTCTTTGTAAGGAAATGATAGATTTGCATGAAGCTAAGATAGAGGTGAAAAGCAATATTGGAAAGGGTTCAGAATTTATAGTTAGCTTCCCGCTGGATAATGATTAGCAATAACCGAGGATAAACAACTATGGCTCGTGTTCAATTAGAGTGGGTAGCTACACAAGTATTGTGTTAAATAGCGTGATTAACAAAACTATAATTTAGCTGCTACAGAAACATTGAATCTCTCTTCCCTGCTTGCATTGCCTTAGCATTGCCCTTGCATTGCGGATGGGATGGACAATTCAAGGGCAATGCTATGGCAATGCAAGCACACAAGATAGATGAAGAAATGAATCATAAACTTACCCACCATGATTGAACTTGAGCCACAACTATCCCACCCTTGAAGAGGCTAAGCTTAGTGCTTTAGCTAATAGTTTCCTGTTGGATAAATGCTCATCGGGAGGGTTTTTCCCATTCTGTTTATGATACAAACCACGCCGTTCATCAAAAGTGATGATGTTGGATGCAAGACAAGCTTTCCACCTGTTAGCATCAAGAGGAAGCAGCTTAGTATAACTATGCAAAAACCCTGCTAAGATGCTTGTAAATCTGTAGGTTGGCACATCCGCAGCCCAGAATAGCAGTAAGTGGGATACATCAAGCTCGGGATAATCTAGCCTGCTATCTTCAAAATCTATCAAATGATAACAGCCAGAATCCCACAGGATATTAGCCGGTTGATTATCAATATGGCAGAGGCATTTCTGTCCATCGAAGGTGGCTAAGTGAAACTCTGCAATGGTCTTTGCCAGTAATGTGGGATCAAATAACTCGTTAAGATACGGCACATTCTTTAGCTTTGCCATCATTATCCAAAGCGGTGCTTGTGCCCCAAGTAAAGCGGGTACCATGGAAAGCCCCATCTGGTACACACGATATTCGGCATGAAACGCCTCGGGGGTACTGAAGTATTTTGTAACAGAGCTTTCTGAATACTCTAATTGGTTTTTAATCTTCAGTCCAGCGGTATGCGAATAATCTTGTTCTTGTTGTGCATAGGGACGATAAGCTCGTTGTTCGGAAAATAGTAAAACATGTCAGCAGCGTTTTTAATGTCTTTGTACTTGGCAATAAAACGGTTCTGTTCCTGGGGTATCTCTAGAATCATCTCTTGTTCCCAAGAGCTTATGTATATCCTGCCCAAATCGTCGATAGCAATGCCATCCAACTGCGAATAGATGCTGTCCATAAACACTGTTACATTTCTATTCATGGTATTTAAACTCAAGACAGATGCTTGCTTCGAGAAACCCACTATTAGCATTTGATTGCGGGGCATGTCGTAAATAATCCCATTAGGAGCTTTAAAAAGTGGGCTTACTATCTTGTTAACTGCCTGATTCGTAGAATTAATAATAAACACGCAGTTTGCCGATGTGTCCGTTACATAGATCAGCCCCACTTTGTCCAGAGCGATATCGTTTAATAATACTGCCCCTTCCACAGGAATGCTCTTCGTAATCGTCGCCTTGGCAATATCGATAATTCGGATTTGATTGAGGTCTGCCACAAAGAGGTCGTTACCCTTGATGGCAATACCCCTGGGAGCTTTTAATCCGCCTTTCAGGAAAGCGCTGTATTTACCATCCAGGCTCATGCTAACAATGCTCTTACCCTTGGTGTTGGAAACAAGAAAGCGTTTCCCCATGCTATCAAATGCGATGCTTTCTGGTCCCTTTAGTATACTTCTATTTACTGCGAGGTAAACAAGCAATAGCAATAACGCAAGTGCAATTAATATCATAACTTTATGCTTGGTGGCAAGCTTCATTTTGGCTCCTTTATTTCCCAGGTGCAGCCCTGAGCTGTATCTTTAATACCTATGCCATAATTGGCAAGATCGTCTCTAATTTTATCTGACATAGCCCAATCTTTCCTATCCCTGGCTTCTTTGCGATAGCTTAATATTAGCTCCACTAACTGGGAAGAAAGGTCTATTTTGCGCTCTGCAAAGTGTTCGTCTATCTTTTGAAAGAAGCCCAAGACCCTTCCTAAATGCACCAATAAAACCGCGGTAGCTTGTCTATCCTGTAGATCAGTGCTTGTGTTTTTGGTGCGTTTGCTTAAGTCAAACAGCACCGCTATAGCCTTTGCCGTGTTAAAATCATCGTCCATAGACGCCATAAACTCTTCTTCGATAGCCCGCAGTTCATCGTTTTGGTGATAATCCGGCAAGCCTTTAGAATCTCTTAAGGAAAGATAATCTATGGATTTTAGTGCCGAGTAAAAGTTGGCTACAGCACGGTTGGATTCTTCTATTAACTCTCTGTTGAAATCAATAGGGCTGCGATAATGTTTCGAGAGAAAGAAGAACCGTATTGCCTCTGAATCATACTCGCTCAAAATATCACGTGCCGTGAAGAAGTTCTTTAGGCTCTTGCTCATCTTCTCGCCTTCGATATTAAGGAAACCGTTATGCATCCAGTAGTTAGCCAGCGGTTTACCCGTTAGTGCCATCGCTTGGGCAAGTTCGTTTTCGTGATGCGGAAACACCAGATCGATGCCTCCACCATGAATATCAAAGGTCTCGCCTAGATACTTCTGACTCATCACTACACATTCTGTATGCCAGCCAGGGCGTCCCTCTCCCCATGGGCTTTGCCACACAGGTTCGCCGGGTTTGCTTTTCTTC
>JALNXT010000270.1 GCA_023230245.1 Candidatus Cloacimonadota bacterium | reverse complement strand
AAATAGATAGGAAGCCCTTTGGGATATTCGCCGGGATAACCTTTTGATGCCATTACTACGCCTAAGGCAGTAGCTTGTTTAAATCTCATATTTAACTTATCAACTTTTATCCCTAATATTGCAAGGCACACCTCAAGCAGATCATTCTCCAACAGAGGGAGCAAAACTTCTGCTTCAGGGTCTCCTAAACGGCAATTAAATTCTATCACCTTGGGTCCTTCTTTGGTGATCATTAACCCACAATACAGGATTCCTTGGTATGGGTATCCCAAATCTCGCATCGCTGCAAGAGTTGGCGATATAATACCTTCTTCAATTTGCTTGCGGAATACTTCAGCTTCGGGTACAGGAGCGTATGCGCCCATGCCCCCCGTGTTGGGTCCCAGATCTCCGTCAAATACCTGTTTATGATCCTGAGCAAACACGGTGCTAACATAATTGATACCATCGCTGATGGCAAATAAAGATACTTCCCAACCTTGTAAATATTCCTCTAAGATTACTCCCCTATCTGTATTGATTTGGGTATTTGGCTTTGTAGTGTTCTGTTTAAACATGTCGGTTAAAACATCTATTGCTTCTTGCCTTGTAGAAACTATATGGACGCCCTTACCAGCGGCCAGTCCATCCGCTTTTATCACTAGTGGATACTTAAAATCTTGTAAAGCTGTTTCGATACCAGTTTCTGAAGCTAAAACTAAATACTTGGCTGTAGGTATCTTCCATTGCTGCATTAATTCTTTCGCGAATATCTTGCTTGTCTCAAGCTGAGCAGCAAACTTGCTGGGGGCAATTACATTTATCCCCGCCTCACGCAAATAGTCCGAAAGCCCTTCTTCTATAAGTTGTTCTGGTCCTATAAAAACTAAGCCCACCCCTTCGTTTACACAATAATCTCTAATCTCTTTATGGCTGGCTAAGGTAACACACTTATAGAACATGGCGATGCCTGCATTGCCGGGTGAAACAATAACCTTGTTTACTCCCTTGCTGCGTGCAAAGCATTCCGCTAATGCATGTTCTCGTCCGCCACTGCCAATGATTAGAACGATCAACTATTTCCTACCTTGAAGAGATTTGATTAATTCGAGGATAGCAAATTCAGAGGCTTTGTGCCGTATGGAATTTCTATCACCGCTAAAGATTTGTTTTATAGACCAACTTCGTTCTTTGGCAGCAAAGCCAAAATACACCGTCCCTATTGATTTCTCAGCAGTACCACCATCTGGTCCCGCTATACCTGTCACGGATATTGCATGAGAAGATTTTGTCAATTCTTTTATTCTTATTGCCATTTCAGTTGCGCATTCACTACTGACAGCCCCATAAGTGTTGAGAATATTATCGCTTATTCCTAAAACATCGATTTTCATATCATTGGAATAAGCTACCATCCCTCCCAAAAAGCTGTGTGATGCGCCAGAGACATCGGTAATCATTTTTTGTACCCAACCGCCCGTGCAAGATTCTGCTAAACTAAGGGTATCATTCTGCTCATCAAGAAGTTTTAGTAGGGTACCTGCCGGTGTTTCGTTATCTAAACCCCAAATATAGGGAGCAATTTTGCATTCGGCTAGCAAGATAGCTTGCTCGATTGGAGCAATATCATAGCCATAAAATCGCAAATCTACTCTTCCGGTTTGCGGTAGCCAAGCTAAAGAAACTCCTTCAGGAAGCTCTTCCAGCTTAAACAGCTCTGCCAGCCGAGATTCTGATAATCCATGCGTGTGTATGGTTTTCTGGATAACTGGTTTTGCATAGGGATAGCATTCCGCGATGATCTGCTTCATGTAAAACTCAAAGATGTACATCATTTCAACAGGAACACCCTGGAGCGCAAAAAACAGCTTATTCCCTTCTCTATAGTGCAGTCCCGGAGCAGTCCCTTTTTCGTTCCTTAGTACGGTAAAAGCATCGGGAACCAAAGCTTGATTTCTGTTTATCGGAGGTGTTTGCATGTTTCGCATGGCAAACATGCTTTGCACATATTGCCACACATCATCGTTAAAATACATTTGCTTACCAAAAAACTCCGCAATAGCTGCTTTGCTAAGATCGTCTTCGGTAGGGCCCAAACCACCAGTTGTAATAACAATATCACTGTGTCCCCATGCGTTTTGTAATGCAGTCTTTATAGCGATGGGATCATCTTTTATGGTTATTGTATATTCTACCGGAACTCCCAAATTGGCAAGCTCTGCACCCAGATATGCCACATTGGTATTAACGGTCTTTCCCAATAGCAGTTCGTTGCCAATATTTATTATCGTTGCATTCATATCAATAGGATTTGGCAAATATCACCCGACGTTTTGATTCCTTACCGCAGCAAATACAGTTTCCGGCTTCTTCTTTTCCTTCAAAAGGTATGCAGCGGATGCTAACCTTCAAATCGTTCTTTATCTGCTCTTCGCAAGATGCATCTCCACACCAATGTGAAGAGGCAAAACCACCATGGATTTCCGGTTGGCCAGAATTCTTGGGAGTAAAAAATTTATAAAACCCTTGCTTATCATCTATTTCAATGGTGTTTTCTGTGCGGAACGCGAGGGCTTTTTGGTAGTAGCCTTCCTGAATGGCCGATAGAGTGTCGCACACAAAGCTTGACAAAGCATCTACAGAAATAGCTTCTTTATCCCGGGGTTCATGATCTCTTCTGGAAACCATAACTGTGTTTTGCGCTATATCCCGCGGGCCAATCTCTATCCTTAAGGGTATGCCTTTCTTTATCCAATACCAGTTACGCTCGCTGGAGGTAAGATCGCGATCGTCCAATTCGATATATACTTTTATGCCTTCAAAGCTAAGTTGCTTAAGTTGTTGTTCAAGTTGCTTGGCAAAGTCCATCACTTGCTCGTGCTCTTCTTCGCTGCGATAGATAGGGATTATCGCTACATGAGAGGGTGCAATTTTGGGTGGCAACACCAGCCCGTTATCATCACTGTGAGCCATGATTAACGCACCTATCAATCGGGTAGAAACACCCCAGGAAGTAGTCCAAGCATATTCAACTTCACCAGCCCTGTTTTGGTACTTAATACCTGATGATTTGGCAAAGTTCTGTCCTAAAAAGTGGGAAGTGCCGGATTGTAATGCCTTCTTATCCTGCATCATAGCTTCAATACAAAAAGTGGTTACCGCACCGGGGAATTTCTCCGATTCGGTTTTTTCGCCTTGGATTACGGGAAGGGCAAGAAACTCTTTGGCAAAGGTGGCATACACGCCTAACATTTTTCGTGTTTCTTCCATTGCCTCTGCTTCGGTTTCGTGCACGGTGTGCCCTTCCTGCCACAGGAATTCTGCGGTTCTCAGGAACAAACGCGTCCGCATTTCCCAACGGACGATATTAGCCCATTGGTTGATAAGTAGAGGCAGGTCTCGATAAGAAGAAACCCATTTGGCAAAGGAAGCTCCGATGATAGTTTCGCTGGTTGGGCGAACGATATAAGGCTCGGCTAATTCACCGGCAACCTTCAAGCCGCCAGCACCATCGTTTTCCAAACGGCTATGCGTAACGATGGCACACTCTTTGGCAAAGCCTTCCACATGTTCT
>JALNXT010000269.1 GCA_023230245.1 Candidatus Cloacimonadota bacterium | reverse complement strand
TGCGCTTTGAAGCCCAAAACATCGCTAAGATTAAGCTTATCAATCGATAAAATCTATGATTGAGCCGGTATGTACACTGATGAATTCGCCCATTTCTTTACGCACGAGCAAGGCACCGCTGGCATCAATTCCCAGAATCTCTGCTTCTATCTCCAAGCCACTTATCTCTATATGCGCCATTCTGTTCTTTCCGAATAACTGATTGTTGCAATAGGTAAGGTAATTTAGGTCATTGGTATTATGTTGGCATTGTCCCTCGATGCCCATTATCAAAGCACGGCAAAGGAAAGAATTAGCTACTTCAATACCTAGTATCTGCTTCAAACTAACCGCCCCAAATTTCCCCAGCTTTGCATCAATATCGTTGTTGGTATTCAACCCCACCCCGATAGTATATAAGTTTTTACTGGGTTGGTAACGGCAAAGGATGCCTCCCAGCTTCTTGCCATCGTAGATAATGTCATTAGTCCATTTGATTCTAAGTTTATCTTTTAGAGGTTCAAATAAGAGGCTTAGGCAATGGTGTATGCAAAAACCGGCAAACAATGCAAACGAAGGGGTGGGAGTAGTGTGCACCACGTCAAAGGTGAACCATAACCCACCTGTGGGAGATATCCAAATGTGATCTCCTCTACCAATACCATCATTTTGTGTGCCTGCGCGAACACTTATTTGTTCGTTACTAAGATCTTTTAGACGCAGGAATTCGCTCATGGTACTGTCGATCTTGTCGTAATAATAAAAACTTCTCATGCTAATCCTCTATGAACATCGCATCGCCATAACTGAAAAAGCGATATTGGTGCTTAACCGCTTCTTCGTAAGCGCGCTTGATAAAATCGAAACCACCAAAAGCGGAAATCATCATCAGTAATGTGGATTGCGGTAGGTGAAAGTTCGTGATCATGGCATCTACTACCTTAAATGGCACTCCCGGATAGATAAATATATCAGTCCATTTCGATCCGCTGTTCATAACGCCATCATGCCAAAAGCTCTCTACTGTTCTGGTGCTAGTAGTGCCTACACACACAACCCGCCGATGTTCGTGCTTGGCAAGCTGTATCTTCATGGCGCTATCTTCGGGAATCGTGGCAAACTCTGCATGCATCACATGATCGGTAATAATATCAGCCTTTACGGGACGGAAAGTGCCAATGCCCACATGTAAGATAATTTCCGCTATCTGTATTCCCTTGGCAGAGAGGGTATCCAATAGTTCCCTATCAAAGTGTAACCCTGCGGTTGGAGCAGCAACAGAGCCACGTTCGTTGGCATATACGGTTTGATAGCGTTGTTGGTCTATATCGGTATCCATACGTTCGATGTAAGGGGGGAGAGGCATGTGCCCGATGCTGTAAATCTCATCCCAAAAAGGTACTGTACTAGTGAATTGTATATCACGCAGCCCTTCGCTATCACCCTGGCTTACGAATGCCGTTAAAGCATCTGAAAAGCGCAGTTGCTGAGCTGTCTTTAGTTTCTTGCCTGGGGATACCATACATTTCCATGTATCCTCGGTAAGCTGATGTAGCAGAAACACTTCTACCTGTGTGCCATTGTCTTTGAAGGCAAATAAACGGGCAGGGAACACTTTGCTGCTATTTATTACCAGAACATCCCCAGATTTCAGGATATCTGTAATCTCATAAAAAGAGCGGTGGTTAATCACTTCCGATTGACGCTGCAAATGCATCAATCTGGATTCCCTGCGCTTGGAAATAGGATTTTGAGCGATTAGCTCCTTAGGCAGATGGTAATCGTAGGTCTTTAGTTTAAGTAAATCCACGGCCATTATTTAATCTTTAAGGGTACTTGGGATGCGCTGGTAAGGTAGGCCACAAAACTACCGATGGTGATTTTACTCTCCATCTTAACGGGTATCTTGTATTCGTCATCGGTAACCCAGATTAGGATTCTCCCGCTTTGTTTAAACACTGCATCGCTACGCAGCAATGGCTCTATCATTAAACAATTAGCCGTACCAAAAATAGTATTAACTTTTTCACGCTTATGAACCACTACCTCGGTTCTCATTTCTCTTCCATCGGCAGTAATATTGATAAATACCGATTTACCAACCACTAAACGAGCAAAGCGCACCGAATAGAAAGCACTGAGGATATCCTGAGTGTCGGGAGAGATATTCATAACCGTGTTATTGAAGCTGCTTTTTTTATAGTTCCAGGTTTGGTAAGTGCTTTTCAAAGTACTGTGATTATAGATGTGTACGCGGTGCTGCTTATAATTCCCCTCCTGCAAGTTTTTGGAGAATTTGTAGGGCAGCAAGGTTTCTTTGTCCCACCACGATTCTACTCTGTCGCGTATTTTAAATACTTTATCAAAGAACTTATGGGTATTAGCGTTAGTGGAAAGATACCATACTGGCTTGCCTTGATACAAAGAAGTTTGCACCTGTATGGAAGCCTGGGCGGCATTAACAATTCCGTATTTCACGTCAAAAGTAAGCTTTTCCCCATCCATGAAAGGAACCGCAAACATGCTTGTTGCCACTAGCAGCAAAGCAACTACCGGTAGTAATCTCTTCAAGTTCAATTTAATCCTCCAGTCATAAACAGTTCTTGTCCGCTTATCGTTTGAATCTCAGAGTTGATTAGTAAATCTACCACAAACTTTATCTCGGCTCTACTTATCAGCTTAACCCCTGGATTGCTACTTAGGAAATTGGCAAAGTATTTGCGTCTAAACTCCAGATATTCTCCCTGGAAATCCTCTTCCAAATTGGTCTCTATCGGTGCGGGAGAGATGGCGTTGATCATCACATTCGTGCCAATGGTTTCCAGTGCCACACTTTTTACCAGGCTTACAATTGCCGATTTCGCAGCGGCATAAGCACTGCCCTGTTTAAGCCCTTTACGGCTAACATCGCTACCAAATAACACTATCCGTCCATAGTGTTCCTCTATCATCTGTGGCAACAAGGCTCTAACTATATGGTAGGAGCTTAATATATTGGTGGAGATCACTTCCGTAAAGGTTTGCGGATCGGTGTAAGCTAAAGATTTGGCATCATAGCTTCTTAGCGCAGCACAGTGGATCAATGCGCTGGGGGGCTCTTTAAAAAAAGCACTTGCATCATATACAGCCTTTTGCGTACTGTTAAAATCAGCTAAATCTACTGCTTGCAGAAAGCAATCGGGATCAGCTTCGTATTGCTTTATCCGTTCACATCTATTATGATATAGTAGTGCCAGCTTATAGCCTTCCGCTTTATAAGCTTTTGCCAGGTAGCTGCCTACCTGACCGTTGGCTCCGCTAATTAACATCAGTTTCATAGGGTCTTAACCAAATCAATTATCTCATGGGCTAGGGCGAGCTTACTACCTTTGATAGTGATCCCATTCAGTTTCTTGTTCTCTGGCAGCATAGGGATTTCGGGTAGTTTACCGATCACTGTAATTTCACTATTATCAGCACCAGCAACGCTAATATTGTTGATACAAATCATATCCAGCTTTTTGCGCTTAAGCTTATCTAAGCCTTTGTTAATTAAGTCATCTGTCTGCGCTGCAAAACCTATCAGTTTCTGTTGGGG
>JALNXT010000005.1 GCA_023230245.1 Candidatus Cloacimonadota bacterium | reverse complement strand
AGATACTGTTCAGCAGCTTTAGAAAGCTGCTCTACATTGATTCTCTTTTCTCTTTTACTCTTTTACTCTTTGTTAAAAATCCCACTGCTTTTCTCTGTTTTTCTCTGTTTTTCTCTGCTTTTCTCTGTGTTAAAAAGAAACTCAACACTTACACGAAGATACTGTTCAGCAGCTTTAGAAAGCTGCTCTACATTGATTCTCTTTTCTCTTTGACTCTTTTACTCTTTGTTAAATACTATCGCCAATCTCGCAGCAACGGCATGCTCTCGCCTTTACTCCCTATCACACCCCACCTTGCCCCCTCTTTGTGGGGTATGAGTGGGCAGTGGTAGGAATTTTCTTGCAAGAAGAAAGCATATTGACAAAATGTGCCCTTGTTCAAAGCCTGTTTCAGGATAACAAAAAGGATGCACGCACAAAGATGATTGAAACCCATAAGCTAAGCTGCGGATACACAAAAGAACCAGTACTGAAAAGCTTCTCATTGAAGATAGCACCGGGGGATTTTTGTGCATTATTGGGGCCTAACGGAGCAGGGAAATCCACTCTGTTATATGCCCTGATGGGTTATCTGAAGCCGGAAACTGGCAGCATTATGGTGTTTGGGAAAGACATCTCCGCGCAGAAGAAGAGCTATCTGGCAAGGCAAATATCCTTTGTCCCGCAGGAAAGCCAGCAGGAATTTGATCATTTGGTTAGCGAGACCGTGCTGATGGGGCGATACCCCTACTTAGGCTTGCTGCAATCCCATACCGCAGAAGACAGGAAGGCTGTGGATGATGTGCTGCGCCTGCTAAAGCTGGAAGAGCTGAAAAACCGTTGGCTATCCGAGCTTAGCGGTGGAGAGAAACAGCGGGTGTATATTGCCCGTGCTTTGGTGCAGGATACTCCCTATATCCTGCTGGATGAAAGCCTCTCACAGCTTGATATAAACCATCAACTGGAGATCATGGCGCTGCTTCGGGAGATCCATAACACCCAGGGGAAAACGGTGCTGATCGTGTCGCACAACCTGAATCTGGCTGCCAATTATGCCGATCGACTTATCTTTTTGAAAGACGGAGAATTGCTGGCGGAAGGTAAGCCGGAAGCTTTGATGCAGACTGAAATCCTGCAACAGTTATTCGGTGTCCGCTTGGAAACTGTGCAAAACCCTAATTCCGGTCGTCCGAATATTATTTACCCCTAAACTCAGCATGTGGCGTTGGACGCTGCTAATGTGGGATTAACGGGTTTATTTAACAAAGAGTAAAAGATCAAAGAACACAAGCTGCTGTTGCTATGCAATCTATGATTATTTAACAAAGAGCAAAAGAGTCAAAGAGTAAGAGAGAAAAGAGGTTAAAGCGGTGTGTGCATATATAGGATTGGATCAGATTTGTCCGAACTAATCCGTATAAATTCGTGTAATCCGTGTGACTGTTAATTTTGGGGAAACATTCTGCTTGACATTTGTGGTAATACAAAGAACCTGGCAAGTAGTAGGAGGTACTATTATGAAGACTATTTGGAGCTATTTTCTTTTGGCAGCAGTTCTTCTGTTGCTTTCGGCTTGCGAATCAGGAGCCAAATTTATAGTTCATAACAACTGTTCCTATCCGGCTTACGTATCGGTGGATTCAGGCTCTGAAGTTACAATACCCGCTCACGGGGTTGTAAGTATAGACGTGGATACTGATACTCAAAGCTTATTTACCGGTGAAGTCACAAATACCGTTCCTGTAGTTATGAAAGGCGAGACATTTAGCCTGGAGGATAAAGACTTTAACCTTTGGACAGATAACACCAGCATCACTGTGAAAGCTGGAGAGGATTTGCATGCCTACCTAAACCCCAACCGTGCCTCTATCAAAATAGTAAACAACAGCCCCCAAAAGATCACGGAAGCTAGAATCTTCAAGAACGATGGGTTTTTAGTTCTTCCCTATACCTCTTTATTCGATATCATGCCGGGGGAAAGCAAATACATGCGGGTGGATTACATCACCTCAAATGAACCCTTTTCTTACGAAGTTACCATAACTACAGAGGATGGACACCCCTACTTCTATGGTAATTCTGCCACCATCATGTTACACAAAGATGAGCAATATACCATTGATTTTACTATCGAGCCTAAAATAAATATCTCACTTAAGGAGAACTAATGAAAGGGACATGGCTTAGCATAATTATGCTTCTATGCGCCATCACACTTGGCGCTATCATACCCCCCCAATACGTACCCATGCCTTTACCTACCGATCCGGATTTGTTAACCGGTAAGCTTGCCAATGGGCTTACTTACCACATCCTTCCCAATGCCAAGCCCGAAAAGATAATCGAACTGCGCTTGTTGGTACACGCCGGCAGTATTAATGAAGATGACGACCAGCTTGGTCTGGCGCACTTTGTGGAACACATGGCGTTTAACGGCAGCAAGAACTTTGCCCGCACCGAAATGGTGGAATACCTAACCTCTATTGGTATGGGCTTTCACAACGGCTTAAATGGCGGAACCAGCTATGATTATACCGTCTATCAGTTCAAGCTCCCCACCAATGACGAAGCCAAACTGCGCAAAGGCTTATCCATCCTATCGGATATCGCCTGGCAGCTTAGCTTGGAGCCTACCGAGATAGAACGTGAACGCGGCATCATTCAGGAAGAATGGCGCATGGGTCAAGAGGCACAGAGACGGGTTCAGGACAAGGTGAGTGACGTCCGTTTTGCCGGCTCACGCTATGTCTTGCGCAACCCTATCGGCACTATCGAGAACATCCGCACCTTCAAGCATGCAAGCCTAAACCGTTTCTATAAAGACTGGTATCGCCCCGATTTGCAAGATGTGATTATCATTGGCGATTACCCTCCCGAAACTTTACAAGCGATGATCAGCGAGTATTTTGGAGTAATCCCCGCGCGTGAAAACCCCCGCGTCAAAGAAAACTATCTGATCCCAGACAACGCCGAACCGAGAGCCATTGTGGTATTAGATAAAGAATTGCCTTTCACCTCCGTGCAAGCTACATGGAAGCAAGAAAGCGAACCCTTGGTAAATCTTGGCTCTTATTACAACGACTTGAAGAGAAACCTCTTTTACACCATGTTCAACAACCGCATGCAAGAAATAGCCATGCAACCCAACCCGCCCTTCTCTTTTGCCTATGGCTACATGTTTTCCTGGCTGAAAAACTTCTCGGCTTCCATGCTGATGTCCATTAGCACAGAAGGACGCAGCGAAGATGCCATGCGCACGATGCTCATCGAAGCTGTTCGCATCCGGCAGCATGGCTTCCAAGCGGGTGAATTCGACAGGGCTAAGCTCGATTTGGTGCGCAGTGCAGAAAAGGCAGTTACCGAGAAAGCTACCCGTGAATCAGATGAAGCTATCTGGGAACTATTATCCCCTATTATCAACGGAGATAACATCCTTAGTGCCGAGCAAAAGCTAGATTTGGTAAGCAACATTATCAACGAGATCGGCCTTGATGAAGTGAACGATATTGTGGACGACCTGATCAGCACCGAAAACCTTACCCTCGCCATTACCGGAACAGCCAAAGAAGGTGCCGTATATCCTAACGAAGCAAAGCTTTTGGCGTTGTTTAACGAGATTAAGGGCACCGAGCTTGAAGATTGGGTGGATACCTTTGTTAACGAACCCATCATGGAGAAAACCCCCAGCCCTGGTAAAATTACCAAATCCACCGTATTCTCCAAATCGGGAATCAAGAAATGGGTGCTTTCCAACGGCGTAACCGTATATAGCAAAAAGACGGATTTCAAAGCCGATGAAGTGCTGTTATCGGCACAAAGCCCTGGTGGATCTGCCTCTTTGAGCATTGCAGATACCGGTATTGCCGATATCCTTTCCCATTACAGCAGCAATGCGGGCTTTGGCAATTTCGACGGTGCAGCTTTACAAAAAGCTCTTGCCGGCAAAGTTGCTGATGCATCTCCAGAAATGGATACTTACAGCGAAGGCTTCTCCGGCTCTTGCTCACCTCAGGATTTGGAGCTGATGTTTCAGCTATTATATCAAAAGGCGACCAAGCCGCGCTTTAACGATGATACTTTCTCATCCTCAGTTGCGCAGATTCGTTCCTTCCTGCAAAACTCACTACTAAGCCCAGAGAATGCCTTTTTTGATACCCTGCAAACTCTGATCTACAACAACCATCCCTACAAACATAGCATCCGTCCCGCTGATTTGGATAAGCTTACCTTGCCCCAATTGGAACGCGTTTATAAAGACCGCTTTGGCGATTTCTCCGATTTCAGCTTCTACATCGTAGGTGCTTTCGACGAAGAACTATTACGCACTTATTGCAGCACCTATCTGGCTAATCTGCCCACCATGAAACGCAAAGATAAGATCCGCGACGTGGGCATTAAGCCTTTCAGTGGCAAGAAAGAAGTTCGCTTCCATAAGGGCGAAAGTGATCTTAGCTACGCCTCCAATGTTACCAAAGGCAAATACAAATTCACCGCAACCAACAATATCGCCATGAATACCCTGATGATGATTGCCTTCGAAAAGCTACGGGAAAATGTGCGTGAAGAGCTTGGCGGAGTGTATGCCATCCAGAACTGGAGCACTATGGAACGCTATCCCAAGCCTTTCTATACCGTGCAAACCTGGATGAGTTGCGATCCCGCAAATGTCGATATGCTCAATAACGCCACCTTTGCCACTCTGGATAGCCTGAAAGCTGGGCTTTTTGATGCTAAATACGTGGAAGCAGCAAAAACTACGATGTCAAAACGCTACGAAGAAAACATCAAGAACAACGGCTATTGGATGGCAAGCATGGAACGTAATAACTGGGTGGGACAGCCGATAGATGTTTTCCTGGATTACCCCGCGCTCTATGCTAAAATGAACAAAAAGATTATTACGAAAGCAGCTAAACAATACCTCAGCTTCGATAAAGACCTGCTGAAAGTTATCATGCTGCCCGCAGCAACCCAAGAATAATACCATAACATATTAACCCGCTTAGGGATAGAAGACTGGTAATTTAGTTTGCCAGTCTTCTTTTGGTTTATGCTTCAGCAGGATCAGAATCCTGCTCTACATCCCAGCACGCCAACACACCAACACGCCAGCACTATATCCCTTGCTTATCCAAAGCCGCTCCAAAGCCCATCTGAAGCGGTGTTGATCGGGCTGTACCCCGATGAGATCCCGATCAGATCCCGATCAACCCCCTTTCGGATAAGCAAGAAAGGCTGATGCTAAGAGAGTCTTTAGCCTTTTTTAGATTTATAAATGGCAGTAGCTAACAATAACACCATACATTGGAATAGATATTGCATAAATATAAATTACCTTAATAAGGAGGCTATAATGAAAAAAGTTTATGTTACTTTGTGCCTTTTGGGATTCATTATCTCGATGGTATCAGCGCAAGTGGGAACTAATGTATTTTCAGATGCAGCAACCGCCGCAAAGAACCCGAATTGGCGGATTAGCAGCTATGCCAAAGGTACTTCCTGGTGGGGCGAAAACCAAGGCGATACCTCTGAAATCAGATTCTTCTATTATAACGCTTCCAATCCCATGCGTCTGGATAGCTTGAGAACCAATTACAACAGCCAGGGCTTGAGCGTCTCCACCGAGTGCTATGTATATTCCGACACTCCGGAATATCATCAGGTGGAAACCTTATATTTCGACAGATTATTGCAACCCGGCAGAAAGCTTGTTCAGCGCTATACCCACGATGATTTGCTTTTCTACGAAGCAAGTTATGCCACCCAAAGCCCCGATGCTGAGCTTACTTCCCTGCGGGAATATTACTATGACGATGCAGGCAGAAAGATAAGCGGCTACAGCTATTCCTTTTCCAGCAGTGTGCCGCCAGTTGCGAATCTCGTCTGGAGAGCAAATTGGGAATATGAATCCTCTGGCTTACTGGCACAGAATTCATACTATTATCCGGGTAATTATCCTAATGATATGAAATATGTGCAATACCAATACTCATACAATAGCGCAGGAAAGCAGTCTGAAGAAACCTATATTACTTCTTCTGATTCACTTAATTGGAATCTGGGGCATAGCATTTACACCTCTTATGCCATGTCCAACGGAGCCTTAATGCCTGCCGAGGAAGTATATTACGGCTATAATGTTGATAGCGTTGATTTGTTCCGTACTTCCGTGTTTAGCTATACAAATAATAACCTTACTGTGGACATCAGCCAAACCTATCCGCGAGATTCAAGCGTGGGATACGAAAAACTTGTCTATAATGAAGCAAATCTGTTGTTAAAGCATAATACCCTCATATATGATGCAGGCGGCGGCATTGAAAGCCACTTAAGCCAAACATGGGAAACCTTTTCAGCAGCAGATGATCCGGTGCAACCGCCCCATACGATCAGTATAAAAAGCTACCCCAACCCCTTTAATCCTTCCACCACAATCAGCTACACGCTGCCTGCTCCGGCTAATACAGTTGTGGAGCTATTCAATATCAAAGGACAGAAAGTAAGCACCCTGGTAAACGAATACCAAAGTTCTGGCTTGCATCAGCATGTGCTCGCGGCAGAATCCAGCACCATGGCTTCCGGCGTGTATTTTGTTCGCTTAAGCAGCGGGAGTTTTACCGGCTCCGCTAAACTGCTACTGATGAAGTAGGTTAACGGGTTAGGCTACGCTGATTTGATAGTTGCGGAGGAATTAACGTTTTTCAACAAAGAGTAAAAGAGTGAAAGAGGAAAAAGAGAGAAAAGAAAAAAGAATGTGAGAAAAATGGATAACGCGATGCATCTGAAAGGAATGAGTGTGCCAGCATGATTATACCTACAGGAATAGAGCACAAGAGTTTAATATCAATCTTATGTCCGTCTCTCTTTCCCTCTTTCCCTCTTTCACTCTTTTCCTCTTTTACTCTTTGTTAATTCCCTTTCTATGATCCACTATCCTTGTCTCGGCGTCAACTACACAGGCACTTAGGGCAGAGCCTTACAACACCGCTCCCGCCAGACTAAAATAGATCGCGATGGTAAATAGATCGCTGATAGTAAGCGCAAGCGGTCCTGAGGCAATCTTGGGATCCAGCTTTAGGGCGTGCAACAGTGTGGGGATACTTAGCCCAATTAGACACGCTGCGCTGAGGCTGAGAACCAGCGATCCCCCTATCACGAGAGCTGCGGCAAAGTCATGCTTCCATAATATCACCGTGCTTGCCACCACCAAGCCACAAGCTAAACCAAGCAGGATAGCAGTGCCAAGCTCTCGGAGCAGCTCCTTTGCAAACCATTTCAACGAAGGCGGCTTGCTGCGTAAAGCTTGGATGGTTACGGTCATGGATTGCATGCTTACGCTCTCCCCCAAACCCAGCACCAAGGTGAGAAAGAAGGAAAGAATCAAAGCCTGGGCAAGCACAATCTCATAGCGGGCTGTCATTACGGCACAGCTAAGCCCTCCCGCAATAGAAGCTATCAGCCAGGGGAATCTGTAGCGAAAAGCTTTAAAAGGTGATGCACCCTTGATCTGAGACAGACGAAAGCCGATGGTTTCAAACACTTCATCTGCTTTCTCGCGCTCTAGGATGTCGGAGATGTTTTCCGTGAACACACTTACATCGATGATGCCGATCATCCGCTTCTCTTCATCTACTACCGGCAGTGCAAGGTATTTATGGATCACAAAGTCTGTTAGTACGTCCATGACTTCAGCGTTGGCAGGAACGGATTTTACCCTGTGGCTGGCAACATCCATCAGCAGGACGTCCAAATCGGCGGTCAATAGTAATCTGGTGGAGACCACTCCGCAAAGCCGTTGTTCTTCATCCCTCAGGTAGAAATACAGGATTCTAGGCTCGTTTGTGTTGTTGCGGATATAGTCCAGTGCTTGGGCGATCGTCCAGCTCCGCTCCAGGATGAGGAAGTCTTTGCGCATCAGCGTGCTTACTTTAGTTTCACCATAGTGTGAAGTCATGAGTTAAACCCCTTTCTCTTTGCAGTGCATTGGCAACTGTTTAGCGTATCCAGTCAAGGCTTTTTTGCACTTGCTCATTACTTATTAAATAATGCGGGGTGTTAAAATGGGTCATTATTATGATATAAGCACCGGCATGAGGTTAGAAGCTTTCCTTTTCGATAGTGGAAACAGATTTCGCTTGACAATTATTGCCTTCCTTACATAAGGAAAGATGTACTAATATCGCATACACTTAAGGATCACAGATATATGAAAGAAGGCTTTATACCCAAGAACGATTACCACTCCATCTTCTTCTCCGACAAGGCTGAAGAGTGTAGTAAAGAGATAAAATCCCTGTTTTTGAACCACCTTGAATACTCGCTTATCAAGGATAACACCACTATCCAACCCTGGGACGTTTATTACGCACTGGCACTTAGCCTGCGTGATAGGCTGATAGAGCGTTGGCTACGCACCCAATACGAATACCGCAAGCAAGATGTGAAGAAGGTTTATTACCTCTCTATGGAGTTCTTGATCGGCAGGCTTTTGGGCAACAGCCTCATCAATCTGGACGTGTATGACGAAAGCTACGATATGCTGAAAGAAATGGGCTATGCCATGGAAGATATTGTAGAGCTGGAACCCGATATGGGATTGGGTAATGGAGGCTTAGGGCGTCTGGCAGCTTGCTTTATGGATTCTCTTGCCACGCAAGCATATCCTGCTTTTGGCTATGGTATTCGCTATGAATTCGGCATCTTCAAACAGCTCATCGTGCAGGGCTATCAGGTAGAAGAGCCCGATCACTGGCGCAAAAACGGCTGTCCTTGGGAGATTAAGCGTCCTGAAATTACCTATCGCGTGCGTTTTGGCGGCAAGGTGATAGATGAAGAGCAGACGGATGGCAGGGTTCTGCACCGTTGGGTGGATACAGAAGACGTGATGGCGGTTGCTTGGGATATCCCTGTGCCTGGTTACAAAGTGGATAACGTGAATAACCTGCGTTTATGGCAGGCTACTGCTACAGATGAGTTTGATTTCGATTATTTTAACAGCGGCGATTACGTGAAAGCCGTGGAAAAGAAGAACATCTCAGAGAACATCTCCAAGGTGCTATACCCCAACGATAACTTGCATTTGGGGCGGGTGTTGCGCCTGAAGCAGGAATACTTCTTTGTATCTGCCACCTTGCAGGATATCTTTGCGCAATGGACTAATGATCATGATAGCTTTACTGACTTGCCAGATAAGATTGCCATTCAGCTCAACGATACGCATCCGGCTATTGCCATCCCCGAAATGTTGCGTATCCTGATAGACGAAAAACGCCTTAGCTTCGATGCTGCTTGGGATATTACCCGCAAGTGCTTTTCTTACACCAATCACACGGTGCTGCCCGAAGCTCTGGAAAAGTGGAGCATCAACCTTTTCGAAGAGCTGCTTCCCCGCCATCTGATGCTGATATATCAAGTGAATAACGCCGTTTTGGCGGAGGTTACCAGGCTTTACCCCGGCAATATCATCAAGATGCGCAACATCTCTATAGTCGAAGAAGACCGCGAGAAAACCCTGCGCATGGCTCGGCTTGCCATCCATGGTTCGCACACTGTGAATGGAGTGGCGGAGCTGCATACTCAGATTATTAAAGAACGGATGTTCCCGGACATGGTGGAGATGTACCCAGAGAAGTTCCAGAATAAGACCAATGGCATCACCCCCCGTTTATGGCTGCATACCTGCAATCCCCTATTGGCAAGCTTGATTTCGGAGCATATCGGCAATGCCTGGGTGCGCAATCTGGAATACATTAAAGGGCTGGAGAACTATATTGACGATGCCGATTTCAGGGCTTCCTTCTTCGAGATTAAAAGCATCAATAAGAAAGCACTAAGCAAGTACATCTACCGCGAAACGGGCATCAGAACCAAACCTGACAGCATCTTTGACGTACAAATAAAACGCCTGCACGAATACAAACGCCAGCTTTTAAATGTTCTGGGAACCATTGCCCGTTACCACATGATAAAAGACAATCCCAACGGCAGCTATGTTCCTCGCACGGTTATCTTTGCGGGTAAAGCTGCACCGGGATACTTCCTTGCCAAAAGGCTGATTAAGCTGATTAACAACCTGGCAGAAGTGGTGAATGCCGATCCCGATGTCCGCGACCGCCTGAAAGTGGTCTTTTTGCCCAATTACACCGTCTCGCTTGCCGAAAAGATTATCCCCGCAGCAGACCTATCGGAGCAGATCTCCACGGCCGGTTATGAAGCCAGCGGCACCGGGAACATGAAGTTTGCCCTCAATGGAGCACTTACCCTGGGCACGATGGATGGGGCTAACGTGGAAATGGCAGAAGAGATTGGCACCGAAAACATGTTTATCTTCGGTATGAGTGCCCAAGAAGTGGTGGATTTAAAGAGTAAGGGCTACAATCCTTGCGATTACTACAACAGCGATCCGGAGCTAAAGCGGGTGGTGGATTCTTTGATCGACGGCAGCTTTGACGATGGCGAGAAGGATATATTCCGTCCCATCTGGAACTCTCTTGTTTGCGAAGGCGATACTTACTGCCATCTGGCTGATTTCCGTGCCTTTGTGGAAGCATCGGCTAAGGTGGATGAGCTTTATCTAAATCGGGACGAATGGGTGAAGAAAGCCATCATCAACATCTCACGTATGGGCAAGTTCTCCAGCGACAGAGCGATTTACGAATACGCGCGTGATATCTGGCATATAAAACCGCTGATTTTGGATTTCCATTAGATGGGATTAATAGATTAGGGATGAACAGGATGAACAGGATTTTAGGGATTTTCAGTCATAAGAGCATAATAGATTAGGGAGAAACAGGATGAACAGGATTTTAGGGATTTCCTTTAGATGGGATTAATAGATTAGGGATGAACAGGATGAACAGGATTTTAGGGATTTTCAGTCATAAGAGCATAATAGATTAGGGAGAAACAGGATGAACAGGATTTTGGGGATTTCCAATCATAAGAACATAATAGATTAGGGATGAACAAGATGAACAGGATTTTGGGGATTTCCTTTAGATGGGATTAATAGATCGGGGATGAACAGGATGAACAGGATTTTGGGGATTTCCAATCATAAGAACATAATAGATTAGGGATGAACAGGATGAACAGGATTTTAGGGATTTTCAGCCATAAGAGCATAAAATCCTTTTTATCCCTTTTATCCTGTTCATCCCTAGTCTATTTGACAAAAAGAATTCAGAGAATGTTAAGACGCAAGAATAAAGAATCCCTTTTATCCTGTTCATCCCTAATCTATTCACTGTTAATCATATCTCTCCTCACTCTTAGTAGCACGCAGCTAAACGCCGCCATCGTGATCAACGAAGTGTATTACGACCACCCCAGTAATGATGCTGGTTTCGAATGGATAGAGCTGTATAACAATGGCAACGAAAGCGTTCAGTTGCAAGGTGCAAAGATATTGGCAGCGGGAGCAGTGTGGGCTTTGAAATACGAACTGCCGGCTTTTGTGCTTCGTCCGGGACGCTTTTTATTAATAGGCGAAAGCAATGTAGCTAATGCACAACTTACTGCTCCTCTCGGCTTCGAAAACGGCGATACGGCTACAGATGGCGTGCGCTACCTAAGCCCCGATGGGCTTTACACAGACACCGTGCTATACTGCGCGCCCAATTCACATGGGCTAAAAGACGACACTGGCTTAGTAGGAATCAGCTTTGCGCCCGATGTGCCTGCCGGTTCGTCACTTGCCAGAGCATACGATGGTGTGGACAACGACAACTGTGCCCTTGATTTTGAAGCAGAAAGCAGCCCCACACCCGGACAAGCCAACCATGTCCGTTGCGATTATGCGCTGCTGCACCCAAGCCTCACTTATGAGGATGGATATGCCCAAATAAGCGTGTGGATAAAGAATCTTAGCGATATCAGCCCCGCTTACTTCGCAGATTTTAGCATTAAACAAGAAGGCGTTATCGTTTATAATGCCGAAATATCGCCTCTTCCCCCTCTGGATTCTCTGCAAGTGCAAGCCGAGTTTTTCTGTTCTGAATCGGCTTTAACTCTTAAGCTGGATTTGCTGGACGACCCCAATATTGCCAATAATACGCTTAGCCTTTCACCTCACGGAATAAGCACCCCAAGCCTTTATATCAGCGAATTCTTAGCCAATCCAGAAAGCGGTAATCAGGAGTGGATAGAGCTGCACAATAGCGCTTTATCGCGTTCATCACCAAATGACACAAACGCTTTCAGCATCAAGGATTCCAGCAACGGCACAATTAGATTCACGCTTCCTGCCGCATCGGGCTTTTACCTAATCTGCCAGGATGCTACAAACTTGCTTTCTCGCTATCCTGATTGCCCTGCTGAGGCGATAATAACCCCCACAAGCTGGACAAACCTGAATAACGATGGAGACTATCTTATCTTGTTATCCCATGATACAGTTTTAGATTCGCTGGCTTACATTGAAGATGAGATAATCCGCGGGGTTTCCAGAGAACGCTATGTAGATAACGAGGGTGGTTCAATGTGGCACAATAGCTTTAGCAGCAATGGCGGAACCCCCGGACAGCCTAACAGCATCCCTCCCCAGATTCAGCTTCCCGAGCTTGGCAGTATCAAGCTAAGCGGTAGCCCCTGCAAAACAAATCTGGGTGAGAGCATCAGCATTGCCTATAATCTGCAAGCTTCCTCTAATCGCTTATCTTGCAATGTCTTTGATCTGCGTGGCGTGAAGGTGTGCAGCATCGCAGACAATGCCCTAATTAGCGAAAGCGGGATATTATATTGGAACGGACGCAAGCAGGATGGCTCTTTTGTACCCAGAGGATTGTACTTTATCCTTTGGGAATCACAAGCAAGCAGCGGTGGTAAAGTATTACGCAAACAGCTTTCGGCTGTGATAAGTAAATAAGATAGCAATCACTGCCCATCATGTAAGACAATTCCCATCTAAAGGAAAGTAAGCTTAGTTGATCTTCCCATTGATTCCGTCATTGCAGCGAAGGAGACTGCGTGAAAACTCATGCTGGGCGTTTATCTGGAGTTCATGGCGCATCAAATCGCTTTCACGTAAAGTTCAATATGCCTTTAAGTTATAGGTGAGTATGCAATTAGCACCGGTATAAAGGACTCCAGACACAAATGATTTTTTAACAAAGAGTAAAAGAGCGAAAGAGAAAGAAAAGAGATTTGAGAAGATTACTTCGTGATATTGTAATAACAGACGCCGCGGCTGTTAGCACTCGAGGCGAGTGCTGTTACACTATTTGCGCCACTTCCCGCTTGAACTTGACTGAAAACATAAAACTCAACATCTTTTCACCTGCTTGCATTGCCCTATCAATGCCCACTCATTGTCCATGTGAAGGGCAATGAGTGGGCAATGCTAAGAAAATAGCTGCAAGGGAGAAGCAAGGCAAGTAAACAAAGCTTACAGAGTGCAGCTAATCTTTACATAGGCAGTGGCAGAAGCTTTGTAAAACTCACCTAAAGGACTGTCATAAGTGGATTTAATCATTTGGTACTGGTTGCTTTGGTAGCCGGTATAGAGGAAATACTCGGGGATAAACTCGTAGCGCAGGTTAAAGAAATAGCCAATCGCCGAAAATACGCCATAGCTATCGTTGGTATCCGCACTAATCCCACTGCTAAAGCGTAGTTTCTGGTTATGGGTGTAGCTAAGCGATGCATTGCCAATGATATAGCGATTGTCTAAGGTAACTTCTTCATCGTCGATTATGCTAAGTTTGGCATAATCGTACTCATACTTACTAAGATCGCAAGCATAGGAGATGTTTTTGCTGGGAGCACCCGAAAGGGTTAGGTAATAGGCGTTCAGATTGTGGTTATTATACAGCTCATACACTAAAGTGCTGGAACGGCGGTAGGTTCCAGAGATATTCAGCGCATCCCAGCGGGTAATATTAAAGCTCCCGCTTACACGGTATCCACCATGAGCTTTGTCTTTTTTGTCCAGTTCACTGTCGATATCGACAGAACAACTTAAGCCAAATAAGGGTTTGAAATTGGCGTAATAATTGCCCTCAATAGCGCGTTCTTGCTTGGGCTTGGTATTAGGATGGTATTCAACGTCACTTGCCCATACACTAAAGCCCTGATATTTTACGAACTTATCAGATTGTTCTGCGTCCCAACCAAAGTTGCCTCCCCAATTGTGGTAATCTTTTAGGATATTGTAGCCCATGTCCGCATAGATATCTTTGGAAACTCTGGTATAGAAGGCAGTGGCATTCCAGTTGCCGGGAAAGGCATTGAACTGTAAAGTGCCCAGTGCACCGGTTTTAGCTTCCTTATCCGTATCGGTTTTCCTGGTGCTGCCCATGATAGTGCTACTAAGATAGTAATCATCGCCCATTTGCAGTTTATACTGTCCGTTAAAAACATGGTTGTAATAGCCAGTGTTTGTCCTGCTGAGGAGGTAGTTATTAAGCTTAAGCTTACGCCAAGCGGGGTTTAAAGCCAATACTTGGTAATAATCATCGCGGTTTATGCGCCTGCCATTAGCCCAGATATCTTTGTCCCAAGCACCCAGCGCACCCCAGTTATAGCTTTTGTTCCTGCCGGTAATCTTGTAGGCAAGTTGTGGCTGCACAATTCTACGGCTGTAAAAGGCAATGTTGTTGCGCGCGAACACGTCCAAATCCTCAGTGAAGAAAAAGCGGTTTTCCGCTAAGTAAGGCGGGTATTTGCTATTGTAGTTATCGGCAGCATCATCGGGCGGGACATCGGAGAAATCGGGGTTTACACTCAGCTTAATACGGGTACGCTGTGCGGGATTAAAGGCAACATCCAAACCCAGATGGTCGGGATCGAAGCTGCTGGTTTTCTCTATCATGTCATAGCTTTTCACGATGTAGGGACGGAAAGATATGTCCAGTTTGGACTTAATGGGGTGGCTAAGCGTGATATCCTGCGCTTTCAGGAAGTAATCATTCTTCATGTCTGGCAGTACATATGGAAAGCTGTAAGCCTGCTCTGCTTTTTTATGATTGCGGGTGATGATTAGCTTCCATTGGTAGGGAAGCTTTTGCTGAAAACGCAGTTCGCCCAAGGGAATACGCATCGTAACGCGCCAAAGCTGGTCGTCATACTTGCTTTCGTAGCTGTAATGGCTATCCCAGTTTTTATCCATGGAATCAGATGTTCTTACAGCGTCGTGCAGATTTCCAGTGGGGTATGCCACGTAGTAATAAGCGTAAAAGGCATCCGGGATGGTGATAAGCTGTACACGTACGTAATCCGCAGCTCCGGCGTTGTCGCGCGTGGCGACAGAGCCAAGGTAAAAGCTGGAATCTATCTCACACTCAAAATAGGCAACTAAGCAATCATCGTCCTGCCATAGCCAGCAATTGGTAGCCAAAGTCTCCGGCTTTTTATCCTCCGGATCTACACGTAAGAGGTTGCTAATTAAGTTATCATCCCTAAGCACGGGTGTGCTGGAAACAGGGATTATGAACGCAAAACAGGTGCTAAGCATGCAAACAGATAGCCATAGGCAGAGTAGATACTTCATGTTAACCTCTTTGATCCTATATTAAGCGGGTATTGTTGCTTTGAATATATTGAATATGCAAGATAAGAGCCAGAAAGATGCAAAACACAAGGTAATGAAGCATGGTTGAGAGAAATCTATTGCCAAAAGCAGCAACTTACAAAAGCATGAACTTTATGACAACGGATATGAACAACGACAAGGAACTATACGCCAGCGAGCTGCAAGCCATGCTGAAAGAAGCACTCGCTATGGCAATTGAGGGTGAGTTTTCTGCTCACCACGAAAGCCCCTATTTCTATACCAAAAAGGCATA
>JALNXT010000268.1 GCA_023230245.1 Candidatus Cloacimonadota bacterium | reverse complement strand
GTTTAAAGAATATCACGGCGGTAGTTAGCGAACCGGTTAAGTTTGCCACCACGCCCAAAGTTAAGTGCGTAATCAGCTTTTGGCGGTGCTTAATCAGATAGAACACGATATCTACCAAAATGCCCGGTAAGCTGTAGCTAATCAGCGAAAAGGCGCCTTGTTTACCCGCCATACCGACTAAGAGCACCAATACTGCCTGCAGCACCCCAAACACCGTGCCAGTATAACGTTTATTCACGATGGTTACGGCAAGCACCAGCCACATCATGTAAAAGCCGCCGGCAAGCGAGCCACCGGGGATGCCAAGCGGAGTGGAGATAAACTTCGAGATAGGGCCTACAATAGGTTTCACGGCAATGCCCAAAGCTGCAACGGAGGCAATGATGATCAAATCTGCGACGCTAAACTTCTTCATGACGTTCATCATGCTATACCAGTTTCTTCAATTTATTCGTGGCGGGTGTAAACTGAATCAGCTCCACACCTGCTTCTTTGAAAAGCTGTTCACCCAGGGCATCGGGATATGTTTCGCTCACAAACACCATCTTGATCTCGGCATTGATAATCAAACGGGCACAGATACTACAGGGCTGATGCGTGCAATACAGCGATGCACCGCGGGTGGAAGAGCCGTTTATCGCAGCCTGGATGATGGCATTCTGTTCGGCGTGCACGCCTCTGCAGAGCTCATGTTTTTGCCCTGATGGCACCTTCAATTGTTCACGCAGACAGCCAACTTCCGCACAGTGCGGAACGCCTTTGGGGCTTCCGTTATAGCCTGTGGAGATGATCTGATTGTCGCGCACCAACACCGCGCCCACAGCACGTCTTAAACAGGTGCTACGCTTTGAAGCGAGGTATGCCATTTCCATGAAATACTGTTGCCAGGATGGTCGCTTATCCATTCTTACCCCTTCAATAAGTGATCAAAATGCATGCTTTTAAGCAGACGTGTTTCTGTCAAGTTAAGCGATAGAGAGCTTTTGTGCGCTACCTGTAAAGCTATTCTACTGGATGTGGGTTTGGATTATGGACTGCACTTCACCGCTATCGATCAATTCTTGTAGAGCCTGATTGATTTTGGCATTAAGATCCGCGCCTTTGGGCATGGCGATGCCATAGCTTTCGTTGGTTTCTATCTTTTTTACGATGCTGATGGGTTTCTGTTTGGCATAGCCAAGGGCAGCACTATCGTCGATAATCACAAAATCTACCTTGCCATTAAGCAAATCTGTAATCGCCTCTATATTGGTAAGATATTCCCTTAGGTTGTCCTTAGACATCAGTTCTTTATCCACATAGTTTTCCACTAAGTATTTATTGCCAGTAGTACCCTTCAGCACCCCGACTTTGAAGTTACCGATGTCCTCAAGCTTAGCCAAAGTCTTCTTGCTCTTGGAAGCAGCAATTATCACCTGATTCACCACGTAGTAAGGCTGCGAAAACTCCACCTGTGCCTTGCGTTCTTCGGTAATGCTGATGGCAGAGAGGGCAAGATCAATCTTCTGGGAGTTCAGCGAAGGGATAAGAGTTTGGAAATCCATATCGATAATCTCGAACTCCATCTCCAGTTTATTGGCGATCTGCCGCGCTAAATCCATATCCACACCCACGAAACTCTCACCTTCTTTGGATTCAAAAGGCGGATATTCAGCATTGGTGCCGATGCGCAGAACCTTGGCTTGCTTCTTCCCGCAGGCAGTGATGCCAAACACCAAAACCAGCGCCACCAATAGGCTTAATGCGTTTCTAAAATTAGCTCTCATAAGTTCCTCCATAGGTTAATCATGCTATTTTGCACGATGTGCCATCGCCAATTGTATGTCAAGGAGGAAATCGCTTTTCGTTAATCAAGAGGAATGCCAGTGTCCTAATTGGCAAGGTCTGCCTAAGTCCTTTTCGGCAGCTTAGTTACTGCCGAAGAGGACTTCGGCAGACCTTTCCGGCGCGGACGCCGGAACTCCTAATATCGCCTTGATTTTTCTTTTATCTCACCTCGTTTTCTCTTGCTTATCCGCAGGCGATTCGATGCACAGTTGAAGCGGGTTTGATCGGGTTGCATCCCGATGAGATCCCGATCAGATCCCGATCGGCTCGGTTGCGGATAAGCAAGGGAGAAGCACCAGCTATAAAATAAGTGACATTAGCAGTTGCTTACAGCTATACTATAGTTATCTTGGCTATTATACATTATAATAGCATAGACAATAATAGAGAGGTAATTATGTCCAAAGCACACATGGTGGTGCTAAGCTTCCTGAAGGTTAAGCCCTTTCATGCCTATCAGATAGGACAGCTTGTGGAACAGCTTGCTTTGCCTCGTTGGACGGGGGTTACCCTGCCGGCGATTTACAAGGCGATGCAAACGCTGGAGAAACAAAAGTATATCCGCGGTGAAGAAATGCGCGTGGGAACCAACCCGCCCCGTATGGTTTATCACTTGAACAGCAAAGGCAGGCAGTATCTGCAAAAGATTGTGTTTGGCTATCTTAACGATATTCAGTTAACGGATAGAGACTGGTGGTTGGCAATGTTTTTTGCACAGCAAAACGTAAGCAAAGCAGAGCTACAAAGCGCAATTGAGCGACGCATCAAACGCCTGAAAGAAGTGCAGAAGAAGAAACACGATATTCAGGACTGCCCCGGCACTATATTGGGAGAGGATTTACCCTTTGTGCATCATCACTTAATGGAATTGGGACTTGGCTATATTCGGGCAGAACTCAAAGCCTTAAGTGCCTTGCAGAAGGATATTAAAGCGGATGAACACGACGGTTTCTTTATTCTCCCAGAGACATCTACCCCCACAAAGGAGCAAACTAAATAATGAAAAGAGTACTTACAATTCTCGTTTTGGGCGTGTTATTGGCATCTACTTGGGCGCAGGAAGTGGCTTTCGACGCACTTCCCAGCCTTAGTATGGAGGCTGCCAAAGCGCAAGCTCTGAAGAATAACCCTGCATATCAGGCGAAAGAAGCTGCATTTAGTGCTGCAAAATGGGCTAAAACTAATGCTATTTCGACCGTTTTGCCGAGCCTAAGCTTTGGCGGCACATATCTGTATAACGATCCCGCCGTGAGTGGGCAAATGGGTGCTGCCACAAATAAAGATATGCGCACTATGTCGCTAAACCTTTCGCAACCTGTGTTTTTGGGTGGCAAGGCGTGGCAGGCATACAAGATATCTTCCACTTCCGCAGAGATCGCCGAATTGAGCTACCAAAACCAACGCTACACGCTCTTAAGCGATGTGGAAAGCAAATACCTAAGTGCTTTACAGCTAAAAAGCGTCTATCAGATAAGCCAAATGGACTTGAAATCTGCTAATGATAACTTAGCATTGGCGAAGATAAAGCAAGATAATGGCTTACTCTCCAGGGCAGATTACCTGCGCTTCCAATCTCGCCTTGCCAGCAAGGAAGTTTCCGCCTTGCAAGCGCAAACCTCTTTACAACTCGTTTTAACAGATCTTGCCAACTACCTTGGGGCAAGCGAGCTGATGATGCCCGAAGAGATAGCTATGGAAAACGAAGAAAGCTTTATTGCCGAGCTGGATACTTACGATCTGGCTGTTACCAACAGGCTTAGCGGTAAAATGG
>JALNXT010000267.1 GCA_023230245.1 Candidatus Cloacimonadota bacterium | reverse complement strand
CAAAACATTATCCCTATCGCCAAGATTGTGTTCACTGGCACGCCAGAAAGCATTGGGGATGAGGTAGTTTAAGTCTATACCGCGGTTGCCATAAACCACACACTCACCGATAAAGAAGCTAAGATTGTGGCTGGGATGGTAACTTAATTGGTGCATGGCGATGAATTTATCGGGGTAGGTCTTTGTATTCACCGCAGGGTTGTGATAGATGGCAGATACGCTATCTGCTTTGAGGGAACCGTGCATGAAGGACACACTGAAATCGCCAACTCTCCCTTCTGCAAGCAGATAGGCATAATCGTTCACGCTATCGTTCATTATTATGCTGCCACTGATGGAGTTAGCGATGGGAAATTTACCCCTGCCGATTGCAAAAGTGTAATCATCTGTATTGTAGCTGATATCGGCTTTGATGTTATCCAGCCTGATGGTAGCGCTAGTATCCTCCAAATCCACATCCAGCAATTCAGAATGCAGCGCAGAGCTTTTATTGCCGGTGAACATCCCATTCCACCAGTAGGTGTTCAGGTCTATATGTTTACCCAGAGCCGCCTTTATCAAATAGCCTTTGTAGAGGAAGCCATAATCCTGGTCGCCCATACTCTGATCGTAGCCAGCCTGAAAATTAAACTCTGCTTTGAACAACGAATCCGGGCTTTGATAGGCAATCATGCTATAGCGGGCTTTGCCAGTTCTGAAAGCATCCACGAAAGCATCGGTAAAACGCGGGATACTGGCGAAGGGATGATATAAACCCGTTTCATAAGTAGAGAGATCAGCTTCACGCGGGTTTTCGGGATAGTTTAACAAACTGTAGTACATGTCATTACGGATATCCGGATTAAAGGCAGAGCCGGGGATATAGCGCAGTGCGCTAAGCGAGCCGGATACGGCGCAAAGCAGGATAATCTTAAGTATCTTGGTCTTCATTCACACCGCTATCGCAAATCTGAACTAATCGTTCCACTTCCTTCACGCTTATTTTAAGCTCTTTGGAAATCTCGCGCACCGACCACCCATCTGACAGCAATTTGCTCACCATCAGGCACAAAGTCTTGTTATCCAAAGATGTATCCCAAGAGGTATCTAAAGATGTACTGCTATCTACAACGGTAATTGGCTCGCTGTAAACGGGCTTTTTCTTTTTTCTGGCGAAGATAAAGATGAAGATGAGCACCACGACAACAAGCAAGCCTCCTGCAATATATAAAATTGGCATTAAGTACATGGGTTTTTGCTTTGGTGCGGGTGCTTTGGGTTTTGCCACAGGGGCAGCCGGAGGAATAAAAGTGGCAACGGATTCTGTAATAGCAGGCATCACCTCTAGCGGGACTTCGGCATCTGCCTCTATATCATCAGGAATAAAAGGTTCAGGTTCATTATCGCTATGCAAGATAGCCATAAGCTTTTGTGCTTGTTTAAAATATGGCGCACCGGTGGGGATGGCGAATAGCTTTTCTGAAGCGCGTGAGCTACCTCTTTTGTGCAGCAAAACAGCCCATTGGTAAAGAATTTGAGTATCTTGACGGTAATCTATATGCAAGTCATTATAGGCTTTGTCGGCACTCTGTAGCTTTCCTATTTCGCTGTAAAACTCTGCAATAGTGATTCTTTCGGCTTTGCTGGCTGTTCTTTTGAAGATATCTATCACGACGCGGGTAGGATAAGAAACAACCGTGGTTTCATAACGATAGGGATGTTTAACTGAAATGCGAAGCAATGCTCCATCCTGTTCTATGGCGTTTACGAGGTTGCTATCCTTGGTGGCAATGCGGGCTGTGCTATTGCTGATAAAATTATTCAGCCTAAACTCCAGACTGCCGGCATTGGCAAGAATCTTATAGTCTCCTTTAGCAGTTAAGCTAACTACAACTCTAACCACCGCCCCATTATGATCTTCCATGTTTACAGAGGTTATCCCCACTGCTGCGGTCAGTAACGCAAATACAAAGGCAAATATTAGCACCAAGGTAAATCTTTTCATCTTCATAACTCCTTAGGACACCGAATCTTCAGAATCGTGGGGCAGAAAATCCCCGGTTATTAGTTCATAAGTATCTATGGCTATTTGTAGTTCTTCATTGGTGGGGATCACCAGAATTGTGATGGGCGAGTAATCCTGAGAGATTATCCCCGCATTGGCACCAATCTGGTTGTTTAAATCGCGGTTGATGTGAATGCCGATATTTTCCAAACGGCTGCATATCCGTTTACGCATGCTAACTCCGAATTGCCCGATACCACCCGTGAACACAATGATATCCACTTTAATCAGGTTTGCCACATAGGCGCCGATATAACGCCGAATGCGGTAAGCATAGGTATCCAAAGTCTCGATAGCATCCTGATTTCCCCGCAGGGCAGCAGCCTCAATATCGCGTAAGTCACTGGAAATGCCCGATAACCCGAGCAGACCGCTTTTCTTGTTTAAAATGCTTTGCAACTCGTGAAAATCGAAGCCACGCTCTTCCAGATAAAAGATGATGCTGGGATCAAGATCACCGCTGCGAGTGCCCATCATCAAGCCTTCCAGAGGTGTGAAGCCCATGGAAGTATCTATCGAACGCCCTGCCTGTATGGCGGTGATGGAGGCTCCGTTGCCCAAGTGACAAGTTATCATATTGGTGTTCTCGGCGCTGCGTTTCATCATATGCAAGGCTAATCCAGACACATAGCGGTGACTGGTGCCGTGAAAGCCATAACGGCGGATACGGTACTTTTCGTAAAACTCCCGCGGGATTCCATACAAATAAGCACTGGGAGGCAGGGTTTGATGGAAAGCGGTATCAAAAACCGCAACCTGAGGGATATTCTTGAAGATGGCTTCGGCTTCCTCTATGCCCGTTAAATTTGCGGGATTATGCAAGGGGGCAAGCTCACAATTTATCTCAATGGCTTTTTTTACATCTTCGTCAATTACAATGGATGCGGAATATTGCTCTCCACCATGTACTACACGATGTCCGATTCCCTTAATATCCGTGATGCTGTTTAAGATGCCCTTATCTTTGTCCAATATAGCTAACATCATCTGCTCGAAAGCAATGCGATGGTTTGGGATAGACATGGTTTTCTCGTATTTGCTGTCGTTATATTCCTGTGATATTTTGCCATCGGTAAGCCCGATACGCTCCACTAAACCCTTTCCCAAACTCTGCTTAAGAGGCATCTGGTAAATCTCGTATTTAAGCGAGGAACTTCCACAATTGATAATGAGTATCTTCATCCGTAAGCTTCCTAATACCTATTATAGAGTGGTTATCAGATTTATTAGCCATTTCTGCACCTTGAAAACCACGCTATGCATTATATTTAACAGCGTAAAATATGGCAAGGGATTTCTTTGCTCGGGTCGAGATGTGGGTGTAGAGCAGGATTCTGATCCTGCTAAAGTGGAAGAGTGAAAGGGTGGAAAAAGTGATGATGTAACAAAGTGATGATGTAACAAAGTGATGAAGTGATGAAGTGATGAAGTGATGAAGTGATGCGGTGTAGAGCAGATTTCTAAACCTGCTAAAGTGGAAGAGTGAAAGGGTGGAAAAGTGATGATGTAACAAAGTGATGAAGTGATGAAGTGCTGCGGTGTAGAGCAGGATTCTGAT
>JALNXT010000266.1 GCA_023230245.1 Candidatus Cloacimonadota bacterium | reverse complement strand
ACGGCGCATTTTAAACCATCTGTCGTCCAACTTCCACCTCGCAATACCCGGGTATTACCGCTTGCCATTCCATGTGGATTGATTTGATCTTCGGTAGGATAATCGCCTTTGATGTCCCAAGTCCACTCAAACACATTGCCGCTCATGTCCCACAAGCCAAGTTCATTGGCTTCTTTAGCACCCACGGGATGGGTAGAATCACCCGCGTTGCCGCCGTAGTAAGTACCCCACCATGCCACAGCATTGATATCATCGCTACCGCTATAAACATAATTGTTGCTCTGATTTCCACCCTTTGCCGCAAACATCCACTCCATTTCCGAGGGTAAGCGATAGCCGCCTGCCGCCCAATTGCAACTAACGTTAGTATGATTGGCATCGACGGTATTCCAGCCGGTAGGCCAGTTTGCGGGATTAGTGCCGTAATCGGTGCCGTCATTATAGCTATAGCAAGGAGTTAGAGCTTCAGCTATGCTGCGGCGGTTGCGATATTCGATGGTATTGAACCATGATATCTGCTCCACAGGGGCATTTTGTATCCCATAAAAGAAAGCCGGATTGATACCCATTACCGCCTGATAACCGGCTTGGGTAAGCTCATATATGCCCATGGAAAAAGAGGATATTGTTACATTCGAAGCACCGTTGTTAAAGGTACCGCCCTCAACCAGAACAAAACCTTCCAGTGGCACATCCTGAGCTGATCTTACCCGGTAGAAATGGTAAGATGGAACATCCATTGATATCCAATAAATCGAGCCTGACGTTTGCCCCCCATAACCTGTGGCTGTGACATCCACAAAATCGGTCGTAGGGGAATTTGACGCCTCTACGATGTATCTGCTGGCTCCGCTAACTGCTGTCCATCCTAAGTTAATCTGTCCGTAGTACTCTTCAATAGTTAAATCAGAAGGAGGAACTGGGTTTCTGTTATCTGTAGCCTCAAAGCTACCCAATTGGGGTGTAAAGGTTAATAAATTGGGATGTGCTACCTTGCGGGATTGCGAAACGGATACCTCATTGGTTTCAGGAAGATCGTTGGCAACAAGCGCAAAGCTTAGGCACCCTAAGGATAATATTAGCAATGTCCGAATGGATGTGTTCATAAAGAACTCCATTAATATCAAATTTAACAAATATATGATAGTCGATTTTTATTGCATAGCAAGTGAAAAGCGGGTGTTACGAAAAGAGGAGATGCAGGCGCACTCCAGCAATCCAGCACTTAATTCTTCTTCTTCATTTTTCTCATTTCCCATTTCTTTTTTCCCCTATTTTTCCAAGTTTTGCACCTGCTTTAGTCTGCCTATAATAAGTAGATCCTCCATATATCATCCATATATAATATACGGTTGATATACTGATGTTATATGGGTGATACACATGGTAAAGCAAGGGGAAAATAAGTCCATTTTGGTGGTTTTTTAAGTTTTAGGTGCAGAGGTGTTGGAGTGCCAAGCGTCCCGCTTGGTGAGTTTCCAGGCAAGATGCCTGGAATCCAGTACAGGCGAGACGCCTGTAATTCCAAAGGCATACTACCTCCCGAGGAATGAACAACGAAATGAACAACGAAATGAACAACGAAATGAACAACGAAATGAACAACGAAACAGCATGATAGGATGTGCTACTGGATGTGCTACTGGATGTGCTACTGGATGTACTACTGGATGCGCTACAAGATAAAAACACAAGACAAAAATGGCCATTTGTAGTATTCATTGCGTGCTTACACATAGGAATACATGTGTGTTTTAGCTGTTATAGCTTGACAAATAATGGCTTTTAAAGTCGTGTGCCTGCACACAATAATACAAAACAGGAAGAACGAAATGGCTTTTGAACAAGAACTTAAAATTATCAGTCGTGGAGCGGAAGAGATTATCCCGCTGGCGGAACTGAAAGATAAATTGGCGAGTGCTGCCAGGATCGGCAGACCCCTTAGGATTAAATATGGCATAGATCCCACCGGCTACGATGTGCATATTGGGCATCTGGTGCCTATCCGCAAAATGCGTGAGTTTCAGGATATGGGACACACCGGAGTGATTATCATTGGTGATTTTACTGCCCAGATTGGCGATCCCACCGGGCGCGTTGAATCCCGTCCACCGCTTACTTTCGCTGAGATAAAATACAACAGCGAAAAGTATATGGAGCAGCTCTACACGGTGCTGAAACCTGAAAAAACCGAAGTGCGCTATCAGAGCGAATGGTTCGGGAAAATGAGCATGGTTGATGTGCTGAAGATGATGGGTAAATTCACTTTAGCGCAGTTTATGGCGCACGATACCTTCCGTAACCGTTACGAGCAAGGTTTAGCGCTTAGCATGCACGAGATTATGTATCCCATTTTGCAGGCTTACGATTCTGTAGCGGTACATAGCGATGTGGAGCTTGGTGCCACAGAACAGAAGTTTAACATCCTCTGCGGACGTGATATGCAGCGCTATTTTGGCATGGAACAGCAGATAGCCGTGTTGTCTCCCATTTTAATTGGTACAGATGGGGTGTATAAAATGGGCAAATCACTGAATAATTACATAGCGGTATTTGATCCCCCTAACGATAAATACGGTAAGGTGATGTCTATACCAGATGAACTGATTATGAATTACTTCTGCTATGCAACCACTACCGAAGCAGATGAACTCGAAAAGATAAAGGCAGAGCTTGCCAGCGGAACCAACCCGATGATTCTTAAGAAACGTTTGGCAAGGGAAATTGTAAGTCTATACCACGGTCAAAATGCAGGCATGGAAGCGCAAGTTGCATTTGAGAAACTGTTTTCCCACAAAGAAGTACCGGAAGATATTCCTGAATTTTGCACTTCCGAATCCAGCTATAAAGTGGTAAAACTGCTTACCGATAGCGGGATTTGTACCGGAACCGGAGAAGCAAAACGCCTCATTAATGGAGGAGGGGTTTCTTATGAAGGTGAGAAGATTAGCTCCATTGATGCGGTAGTTGATATAGCCGATGGCAGTGTGTTGCGTGGTGGAAAGCGCAAATTTATCAAGATAAAAAAGCTATGATTCCCGCACCAATATTTAAGCTCCTTACCAATGCTGCGATTATCGTAATAGTTTTCTATAGCATCATAATACACGAGTTCAGCCATGCCTTTGCTGCATATTTGTTAGGTGATGATTCTGCCAAACGGGCAGGCAGGCTTAGTTTGAACCCCATGAAGCATATAGATTGGTTTGGCACGGTTATTTTGCCGCTGTTTTTGTACTTTACCGCAGGTTTCATCTATGGATATGCCAAGCCGGTGCCCTTCAACCCCTATAATTTCAAGAACTTGAAACGCGATTCAGGGTTTACCGCACTGGCAGGGCCTGCATCAAATATTCTCATCGCCATATTCTTTGCCTTGGTCTATCATTTAGTGGGCTTTATCCCTGTCGTCAAGATGGTGGCGTTCTACGTGATCTTCCTAAACCTGCTGCTGGCTTTTTTTAACCTGATTCCGTTTCCGCCTTTGGATGGCTCAAAAGTTCTGGGCATGTTCCTTACCGATGATGCGTATTACAAATGGACAATGCAGGAACGTAAGGGGATGATGTTTCTCTTTGCCATTATCATTATTTCCAATTTACTG
>JALNXT010000265.1 GCA_023230245.1 Candidatus Cloacimonadota bacterium | reverse complement strand
AGTGTAAGAATCGTAATTATGGAGGCTTGCCTTTGCATCAATGCCTTTATCCTGCATGCGATGGTAAGTATCTCCGTCCACCGCTGCACCGGCAATTCCGGGAAGGTAATCGCTGCCATCGGTGGCGTAGGCAACAAGGCTGATATCTTTGTAACCTGCCATGCGAATGGCGAAATCAAGGGCAATATGGGTGCAACGTCCACCCTTACCGGAACCTCGAACCTGCAGAGACGTCTCTCCCCCAAAGATGTGAATTCCAGGCTGTTGTTTGTCCTTTGCTAGCTCTGCTAATCGCGATACAAAGTCGGCTACAGGCTCAGAAACGAATGCTGGATGAATTGTTACAGGTTGACCTACACAATCGGCTAATACCCTTATAAATGAGTAATTATCACCTATAATATGATATAATACTTGCTGTTGTCTTATGTTATTACCGTACATATATAGCTTTGAGCATATCTGTCTAAATTGGCTATTGAAGAATGGAGCTGATGCAATCACCCTGGGATCGTTGTTTTTCACATCCGATAAAGCATAGCAATAGATGCGTTTACATGGCACAAGTTCAAGTGCGCCACCTGCCTTTACTTGAGACATTTCGCTGCGGGCAAGATTCATCTCCTCGATACTTAGTCCACTATCAAGTAAACCTCGATTCAATTCGATAATATCTTCCAGTTTATTGCCTTCGTGGGGGATTTCGAAAAGTGCGCTTCCCCCACCTGAAAGCAGGATAATGAGATCTTCATTAGGAGGCAGTTCCGCCAGCCAAGCGATAATCTCCTTACTATACTTCAGGGAATTGGCATCAGGGAGGGGATGTCCGGCTTCGCAAATTGTAAATCCGGGCATAGTTTCTGGCGCATGCCCATACTTTGTCAGCAAGTAGCCATCATATGCAATGTGTTTAGATTGCAACAGGTCTGTGTCTGCCTTCGCCATAACATGCGCGCTCTTGCCAATCGCCAGCACATTTACCTTTGAACTTAAGGCTGTTTCGGAAAGCAATGCCTGCATCTCTGGAAAAGTGGAATACCTTTCCAGAGCCTTTTCAAGGGAGTTAACTACTGAGTTTTTCATGCTTTGTCACGAGGCAACAGCGTTTGGAATTCAAGCCGCCTTTGCATATTTCATCCTTCTCTATCGGTTTAAAGGCGGGTTGGACTTCAAATTGCGGATTACAACGCTTGAAGTCCAAAGTGCCGCTAAGATATAGGTAAATATAGAGATAGCATGGCACTTTGAACTCCAAGGGATATAATTCAATCGGCTGTTTTCATTACAGCAGTATTTTGTGCACCTAAGATGAAATAGGGATTACTGGAATCAAAGCGTTTCATAACAACCCAATAGGGCTTGTCCAGCAGCAGTGACCTAGGTTTATATTCGTCACCAGGTGCCACAGATTTAGTAAGCACAATAATAGCTTCATTCTCCACTCTCGCGCCTTTCTCGTCCATATCGAACTTAATTATCTCCTGCATCACAGAGATTACAAAGTCCTTAAGCTCGGGATTGGTAATCATCTGGTTAATCATCTCTTTGTATGGACGTTCATAATCTAAATGCAATATTGGTGCTTGGAAAGTATCCTTGCTATTCATGGGTAAGCCAAGAATTGCGTCCTTACTACTCTGAGCAGGTGCTTTTTCTCTAAGTGCTTTCACGATCTCATCGGGCGTGTCCATGGGATAACCCTTGGCTAGGAATATCTGGTCGGCTTGATCTTTCAACTTGATTCCTATTATGAAGTTATCCTTGTTTTGATAGTCCAGAATATAGATGTTTTCATACTCTTTGTTATTGGCAGCAAAGCCTTTAACTAGCTCCCCATCAAAAAGCACATCCTGTTTGGAAAACTTTATCTGATACTCTATCTCTTTCAGGAAATAGGCGTAGGAGATAATATCCCTATCGCCAAGCTTTATATCCATGTCTTCTATAGACTTACGGGGGAATTTCTGACGGCATTCCTTGTTGATGTAATCTACAGTTTTTTGCCCATATCCGCTTTTAATATAATAACTTGCCTCGTCCATATCTTTCTTGCTGAATACTGGGTCGTTCAGCTTTTTCAACATCTCTAAGGTTTGATCTTGTTCTGTCTTTAAGGTAATTTCGCTATGCGTGTAACTGTCTATCAGTTCATTCCAAGCCATATTCATGGCTCCACCCCAAACATAATTCTCTTTGAAGCTGCTTCCTGTATAATTGTGATTAGACACCAGGGTAGGCAGTGCATCTGGCTTTGGCTCAGATTTAGCGCATGCTTTATTCTTGCAGCATGCCGTAAACATAAGTGCCATAATAAGTAGTGCCGTTATCATAAATTTGTTCATCCTTCACCTCTCTTGTGTATTTACATTTGTTCAAAGTTGCCTAATCTAGCGTATTGTGTCAATATAAATCTGAAAAACAGGCAAAACAAGGAAGGCCTAGCGAACATTCCGAACTCCTTTTAAATAAAATCCTTTACAAAATTGCCCTCATGGAAAACGTGGTCATTCTGAAATGTCGTTAGGAGATACTTATGTCAGACAAGGTGCATGATACTAGCAGCAAAGCTGCAATGAAAGAACTGAAAGAAGAATATCTTCGTATGCTCGAAGAATCCTTTCAAAACACAGCAGAAATTAAAAAAGGCGATGTCGTCGAAGCTCCCATCGTTAGCATCAGTGAACAATATCTGATTCTAAACCTCGGTGGCAAGTTCGATGCTTACGCCGAAATCGGTGATTTCTCCGATGAAAAGGGCGTATTGCATTACGTGGTTGGCGATAATATCAAGGGCTATGTTGTAGATCAGAATGATCAAGGCTTCGTAGTCGGTAAGAGCTTAACCAAGCAATACGTGGACAAACAATCCATTCTCGATGCATTCGAAAAGAAGATCCCCGTCCAAGGCAAGATTTATTCACCTACCAAGGGTGGATTTAATGTTGATATCTTGGGTGCTAGGGCTTTTTGCCCCTTTTCCCAAGTATCGTTGCGTCCAACCGAAGATAGCAGTGTCTTCATTGGTAAAACTATGGACTTTGTCGTGATTGAGTGTTCAGAGAACTGCCGTCGGATTGTGGTTTCCCACCGTCAATTGGCAGAGGCACAGGAACAAGAGACCAAGGCTGCTGCTCTTGAGAATCTACATATCGGTGATACAGTTAAAGGCACCGTGATGCGGATGACCACTTTTGGAGCATTTATTGAGCTGGGAGGCATCGAAGGTTTGATGCACGTTTCCGAGATTTCATGGCAGCATGTGGTTAAGCCCCAAGATGATTTGAAGATTGGGCAAGAGCTTGACGTTAAGATACTGGACATAAAAGGCGATAAGATAGCATTGTCGCTTAAAGCATTACAAGAAAATCCCTTTGTTGCTGCTCTCAGTGAGCTTCACGAAGGTGATACTATAAATTGTCGCATCCTTCGCTTGCACAATTTTGGTGCATTCGCAGAGCTGAAACCTGGAGTGGAAGGTCTGATCCCGATTTCCGAGATGAGCCGTAACCGTAACATCTCCCACCCCCGCGAAGTTCTTAAAGAAGGTACATTCGTGCAGGTACAGATACTGCGTATCGATCCCGATACCCGCAAGATATCTCTGTCC
>JALNXT010000264.1 GCA_023230245.1 Candidatus Cloacimonadota bacterium | reverse complement strand
TATTGACTCTTCCGATACCTTTAAGCTCATTTCAACATATTCCCTGGTGAAGCTAAGTGCGCTGTCAAAACGGTGATCGTAGCCTAACTGACGGTTGATGCCCTGGTTTTGCGGAGCAGGTACGATGCACTGCAAGCCAAGCTGCTCTAAATCTTGGATAACAAGGCGCCCCAAAGCTTCCATGCCCACAGGAATAATCACCGTGGCATAGCGTTTGATGCGGTAATCCCTACGGGCACGTTCAAAGCCATCCACCCAGCATTGCACGATGTAAGAAGCGATCTTCTTCAGCTCTTTGGCATCGTAATGTGAGATGAAATCTGCCATGGCGAGATCGTGTTTGCTGAGGTAAACGCCGTAACGATACAGATAGCGGATGTCGCTGAGATCTGCATCACAGATGATGCGGCGGTTGTAATCTGCCTCCGGGCTAAATCGCAAAACGTATGACGCCTGCACAAGTTGCTGGAAATCCTGCTGAGAACGCGTTATGTATGCCTGCAGCCAGCTTTGGTAAGTATTGTCATTCTTTCGGGAAAGCTCCAGTAGATCCCAGAATAGTTCCAGATTAGCTTTAATCGCCACAAAGTTTTGCTGCAGATACAGTGCCTTAACGCTAAAGCTGCGCATATACAGAGCACTGATCAAAGAGCCAAGCTCCGCCCCGTAAAGCTCGTGAGCATAATCCGGATTTGCTAAGCAAGTAGCGTATCCATTATCGGGATCAAGCCTTTGATAATAATCGCGGTTGATCTCCTCTAAACGCTGTAGAGGAGTATTTTTAAAAGTGGGGTCGGCATCCAGAAGAGCACCAAAATCCCAGGCTGCCAAAACACTTTCACGATAGGCAGACAGGAAGTTGTTAAAGCCAAGTTCAGGCTTTATCTGAAGCTCGCGCAGGGTTTTGATCTGATCCTGGCAAAATGCTTTGGGGGCAGCCAATTGGCTGAGAATTGGTTTGATATTAAAAGACATAAATCCTTCTTCATAGTTTTTCTTTGATGGCGATACTGAGGGCAATACCATATCCGTCAAGCAATAAATCCTAATTTTGGATAAAAAAACGCGAGATACAAGCTTGCATCCCGCGTTGAGGTTTATTATGGGGTTTCTCAGGTAGTTTTTGCTTCGATATAGTTGCAAAGACGAGAGAGACAATTTACATAGGAACCTAGTTCATTGTCATACCAGCCAAATATCTTGGCATGGGTAACTGGCATTTGAGACGCCTTGTCGGTTTTTATTCCTTGCTTGGCGAGGTCTTCCGGCAGGATATCGATAAATCCGGTGCGGGTGTGGGTTTCGTGGGCTTCCACGGTAACCGCTGCCATGGTGCCGATCAGGTCTGAAGAGACGTTTTGCCTTTCGCTGAAGACAAGCAAATCTTTTTGTGCCCCTGCTGCTGCTTGACGATAGACATCGTTGATCATTTGGCGGTTTACAGTCGGCTCGCCCAGTTCGTTCACTTCGGTGTGGAAGGTTACGTTCAGATTGATCAGGGACACCGTGCTGGTGGGAATACGCACGCTATCAGCCATGAATCCCACATTCTTGATGATGGGTAAAACCAGTTCCAGAGCTTTGGTAACGCCCGTGGTGGAAAGGATAATATTGTTGATCACGCTGCGGGATTTACGCAGGTCGGTAGCTCCCGTTTTAGGCACGCTATCCAGGATGGATTGGGTGTTCGTGGCAGCGTGAATAGTGCTCATCGAGGCTGTAACTATACGGGAGGTTTCGCGGCATTCGAGCAGTGGCTTAATCATGTGAGAGAGGCCTGTAGTAGTGCAAGAAGCAGCAGAGATAATGTGGTGTTCACGCGGGTTATATTCCAGATGATTGATGCCAAAGATCATGGTTTTGGCATCAGTTACGGGATTCCCCCCTGCCTTCATCTTAAAAGGTGCGCTGCATATTACTTTTAGTGCACCGGATTCCAGATGTCCACGCAGGCAGGGCTTGCCGGATTCGGGGCTGACGCTGGGATCGACAAAGTTACCTGTGCAATCCACCACTATCCGCACACCTTCATTTAGCCAGTTAATATCTTTGGGATCGCGTGCCGTGCGTAGTATCTTGATAGGCATACCTTCGATCTCCAGTAAGGGTTTGGAAGCATCGATGATCTTAATTTCCGCTTTGCCGCCCACCACGCCTTTGAGAAATTTGTGTAGGGAACCATAGGTGCTATCTGTTTCGATCGCCTGCAGCAGGTCGTCCAAGTCCTTGCCGACATCGCGTCCACAGTTTACAATTATCCCGTCAAAATGGCGGAGGTGGATCTGATTCCATAATAGCAGCTTGCCGATTCTGCCAAGTCCGTTGATACCCAGCAGCTTTTTGTTTCTTAAACCGAGATTCATGGTGTGTTCTCCTCTTTATCTTTTTTATTGTAAATTACGGATGCTTTCCAGGGGATAATGCCCCAGATAGATGGAGCCGTTAGTCGCATCGAGAGCAATCTTATCACCTGGCTTTAGGTCAAGCGAGCCAATGCGACAGCGTCCTTCTTGTTCGATAACAACGAGATCGCGGCAGTTTACCACCCCATTGATGCCAAGACGGGTAGCTGTTACCGCAGCGTGTGAGGTTACCCCTCCGCGGGAAGTAAGCAGCCCCTGGCAATCGAAGAGCAAATCCATGTCTTCAGGCACAGTATCTGGCCGAACCAGGATAAGAGCGCTGCCGCTGCCGGCAAACTTTTCTATATCCGCGCGGGAGATGGCGATGATGCCGTTTACAACTCCCTTGCCAATGCCGATGCCGCTGCCCAGTAATTTGAGTTCACGCTTGGGTACTGCGAATACGGAATAATCGGGAGCTTTACTGATTACCTGGTTGCGGGTCTGGAGAATGAAGAGTTGGTCTGCATGGGGACCTTCGAAAGTAAATTCTATCTCCTGGTGTGGATAGGAACGGTCTTCAATAAGCTGGCTAACATAGCGCAGGAGGCGGTTATATATATCTGGGTAGTCTTTTTCCAGAGAGTTATGAAGGGGGGATTTGGCGTGCTTTCTTTGGATTTCCGAGATAGGTAATGTGTGAACAAGCCCTGCAACCACGTCTTCACCCTGGCTACAGATGGTAAAGTCACCATTTATACAAATGCCGGGATTGGGATTCCAATCCGCATAAGTGAATAACACGCCCGAGCCTGAATCCAGAGAAATGTTCCCCATCACCATCTTTTGGACGATGATCGCAGTTCCCCATTCGTCGGCAATCTGGAGTTTCTGACGATAGCGTTTGGCGCGTTCGGTATTCCAGCTATCCAGCACATGAGAAATGGCATGGTAAAGCTGGAGAAAGGGATCCTGTTCCAGAAAGACGTTATTCTTTTCGAGGAGTTTCTTATAGTCGTTCACCATCAGCCGCATCTGCGTATCCGAGAACATGGTCTTTTGCTCCACCTTGTATTTCTTCTTATAGCGGATCATCACGGCATCGAAGAGATCACGGTCAATCCCATACGCCATGCCCCAGCTTTGAATCAGGCGGCGATAGCAATCCCAAGCTGTCCACCCGTAATTGGGGCGTTTAGAAAGGCTAAGGGTAATCTCGTCGTTCAGCCCAATATTGAGGAAAGTATCCATTGCTCCGGGCAGGCTCATG
>JALNXT010000263.1 GCA_023230245.1 Candidatus Cloacimonadota bacterium | reverse complement strand
TGTGTGGCTGGCAAGCAGAGCAGAGAGTGCATCACTGAGCTTATGTTTTTCTTTTTTATTTAGCTTCAAAGCGTTATTAATCTCATTATAGGATAGAGCTCTGTTATTGTTCTGCAAGAATAAGTCTTTAAGCTGTAGAGTAATAGCATCATATTTAATAGAATTTAACATCAATACTTCTTTCCAATTTTCTCTGCTAATAGGCGTAACAATTCAGGCTCTTCATCCCTGTGATGTGAAAAACGCAGAGATTGGCCTCGAAAGGTATCTAAACGTCGCGGCATCTTAAAAGTACTAAGCGTAATACCTCGTTTATCTTGATAAAAACAACCGAAATCACTGTAGGGTCTGCTAACTTTCAAAAACATATAGCGAATGATGTACTTATCTTCGTAAAGGAAATAATCTGTAGGAATAAAATAGGGGAAAAGATTAAAGATAACTAATGTCATACCCAAAACGTAATAAATAGGCTGAGCCCAGGATAGCACGGTAATTTGATATAGCAAAACAGCTAATAAGATGAGAAACGAGACCAATACTAACGAAGTAAGGGGACGTTCAACAAAAGGCCAGGATCTCCATGTTAACAGTGGTTCATGCGACATTCTGGATAATCTCCCTGCATTTCTCTATTTCTTCTTTGATAATCAACACCAGGGGGAAGCTTTTGGAAGTAGAGAATTTAGAACCTAAGGTATTCGCTTCACGTTGCATTTCCTGAATGATAAAGTTCAGCGTCTTTCCATTGTCAGTTGCTGATTCAAGCGTTGATAAAAAAGTTTCTATATGACTACGAATACGTGATATCTCTTCCCCAATATCATATTTATCTACGTATATAGCAAGCTCTTGTACAATCCTTTGCTCAAGATTATCCATCTTATAGGTAGCTACTAGCTCACCCACTCGTTTATACATATTGTCAAATAAATCCTTTTTAAAAGGAGCACTCATATCGTTCACTTTAGAGCATGCGTCTCCGATATTTTCCATGGCATCCTTTAGCACATTTCTCATCTGGGCTGATTCTACTTCCAATGAGCATTTAATCATCTCTAACGCATCATCAAAAGTATCATCAAGCATATCAGCCAATAGCTCATCATCACCTAAATTGTTGATATTGTCTATTACGCCAGGCTCTTGTAGCAGATACTCTATGGAAACCTCGGATTTTATGTTTAGTAACTCAGCTGCAGCAGCAGCCAGATCTCTATATTTAAGTAGTTTAACTTCATCAAGGTGAAGCTTTGGCTCACGATGATCACTAAAATTCAATCTTACTTCCACAGTACCGCGACTTAGTACTTGGGGGATGCGTTTCCTGATGTTTGTTTCGTAAAAGCTTAAATCACGAGGGAGGTAAAAGCGTAAATCTAGATATCTTGAATTAACGGACTTTATCTCAAATTCGATATCAATATTGTTTTTACTGGATCGTGATCTTCCATAACCAGTCATACTTTTCATTATCTAACTCCAATCATAAATGTTTAACATAGCTCACATTGGGTGAGAGGGATATGCATGAGAGGCAACCTTTTATCAAGATAAAGAGCGAGTTTACATAACATGCATTATCACAACACGTCGATACGACTATTGGCAAATCAAGGTACCAGCTGTTGCGCCTATTACTGTAGCTTTTTTTAAACTGCCAATCTCTGATTCACTGCCTTTCAAAACCGCTATTTTAAAATCTCGTGTCTTCCCTGATACCTGGTCTTTATTCTTTTTACTCATGCTTTCTATATATACTTCAACTTCTTTTCCGATTTGCGCTCTGAACTTAGCTAAGGTGATTTCTCTTTGCAGATCAATCATCTTTTGTAAACGCTTCAGCCTTATAGCCTCGGGAATCTGATCTGTTCTCATTGCTGCATCTGTGCCTTCGCGGGAGCTATACTTAAAACAAAAGGCATAATCAAAGCCAATATCCTTCATAGCGGATATTGTATCTTCAAACTCTGTATCAGTTTCAGAAGGGTAACCCGCGATAATATCCGTTGTAATTGCCACGTTTGGAACCGCATGTCTTAGCTTGTGAATCAAAGATTGATAGTGTTCAATCGTGTATTTGCGATTCATTTCTTTTAAAATGCGGTTATTTCCGCTTTGCATAGGAAGATGAATGTGTTCGCAAATACGCTTAGATGACGCCATAACATCAATAAGAGAATCTGATAGGTCTTTAGGATGGGACGTAATAAACCTCATTCTTGCAATATTATCTACAGTTTCTAGACGTTTCAACAGCTCCGGAAAATCAACCTCATTATCCAAGTAAGAATTAACATTTTGTCCAAGCAAGGTGATATCCAATAAACCATCTTGGCCTGCTTTTTTAACATCATTAAGCACATCTTGCCAAGGTCTGCTACGTTCTCTTCCTCTCACATGAGGGACAATGCAATAGCTACAATAGTTATTGCAGCCTCGCATAATTGTTACAAAACCACAGGTTTTACTCTGGTGAACAGGCATCAGGTCTTGGTATATTTGAGTTGAATCGAAATCTAACAAATGTGGCTGCAAATCTTTAGCTGATAAAAGCGCAGGAATACGGTCATATTGATCTACACCAATTACAAAATCAACGCCTATCTTGCTATCTAATAGCCTCTTCCCCATTCTTTGCGCCATGCAACCCAGAACCCCAATCTGTATCTTGGGATTCGCTTTCTTTCTATGTTTCTCATTAGATATCCTGCCAAGCACTCTATCTTCAGCATGAGCTCGTACGGAGCAGGTATTAAATAATATCAGCTCAGCTTGATCTATATCATTAACTACATTGTGCCCAGCCGTAATGAGCAGCGAAGTTACCAATTCACTATCGGCAACATTCATCTGGCATCCATAAGTTTCTATGTAGAAGTTCATCTTTTATCTGCCTCTGTTTTATACATTGTTATTTTCTTAGCCCGGGCTTCAGGTTTATTCAGTTGTCCTTGCAATCGCCATTTAGCATAACCTAGCGCAACACCATCGGGATTTACTAGTATTTCTGAAGCAGCATATTTGTCCAGTAGAGAAATAGCAAAATCTATACTGAGCTTCAAAATAGGCAGATAGGTGAAATCCAACAAATATGGAATGTATTGTTCCGCTTTATGATTACGTATATCTTTGGCTATTCGCTGCAAATCACATAATATTATACGCTTACCTTGATACAAGTCTGGGCGATTTGGATTACCCTGGTAAATAACCGCAGCAAGGTAAGTAAAGGTAAGGCCAACACCTATCAACATCTTTGGTTTAATATCTGGCAAATCTTGCATGGCTTTCTTTAATACTGTTTGAATGTTGGATTCTTTTACAAACTCAGCTTTTTTGATATTCAACAACCCAAATGGGATATAGAAGCTCTCGTAGGTTCCCGTGCTTTTGCTCAAAACTATTTCCGTACTAGCTCCACCGACATCAATAATAACAACCCCCTTCTCCCCATTTGTACGGGCTTGGGCTGCATAATATACGTAACGGCTTTCTTCTTGTTTGTTTATTATCCGCGGTTTTACATTATATCTATCTGCTATTCTCTTCAACAGTACGTTGGCATTGTCGATGTAGCGAGAAACACCAGTAGCAATACATACTTTTTCAGAT
>JALNXT010000262.1 GCA_023230245.1 Candidatus Cloacimonadota bacterium | reverse complement strand
TGTTAATTAATCTTTTATTACAGCGCTGTAGCCCTTGCTGCTCCGTTGTTTTAGCTAAAGTTAAGCTTTATCTCGGCAGCAACGACTCCACACTTAATTTTACAGATAGCGCAGCATTTCGCGATCAATAACCCCTGCATACAGCTCGATATAAGGCTTCACGGGGCTGATATTGATCTTCGGGAAGAACACTTCTTCAATCTGGAAAAAGCCTACCGAGGCGTTCATTTCCACGGTGATGCAGATGGGCTTTTCTTCGCCTTTGGTGATCTTAACCTTTTGGATAGAAGATGCCGAGGTGCGGTGAATGTCGCCGATGCGGGTTTTCATGGAAAGCATACTGGGGATGCGTGCCCTGCCTTTTTCCATGTCGCTGCCGTCGCCGATTAGCACCAGTCCTGCTTCCAGGGAGTGAATCTTGCGGGTTGCCATGTGTCCAAAGATGCCTTCGATGGCGATAGAGCGGATGGCGGTTTTGGTCATATAATCATTATCCGTATGCAGAACATCCAGAATGCGATCTATATAAGGCATTGCCAGTTGAATACTTAGCAGTTCGTGGGTATCTCTGGTAATGGTCATGCCCAGGTCGTGCAGCAAGGAAGCCATGATCACGGCGGTTAGGGAATCGTCGGCAGTGCCCACCTCTTCTTTTTCCAGGTTCATTTGGATGCCGGCGTCGTTTAGCAGCTTGAACATCTTGATGGTGTTCAAAGTGGCGGTGCGCATGTGGACAGGACCGTGGTCGTTATAGCCCAAGCGTTTGATGGATACTATGTTAGCATATTCCTGCACGGCTTGAATTTCAGGGTCGTTAAAAATAAGCTCGGCGGTTTTGAGTGCCTTGCCTGAGAGCAGCTTCACGATGCGGGTTTCCAGGCTTTGTTGTTTAACTGATTTATACATAAGTCTTTATTCTCCTAAAATCTATTCAGCATCTTGTGGAAGAGATTGGTTACCGAAGAAACCACGGCAATGGCGATGGCAATCGTTCCGGCAATCAATAAGGTTTCCAGAATGCTTTTGGAGGCTTGCACGTTGTTTCCGGCAATGTAAAACTGCATGGATACGAACAAGCCGCGCCCTGGCACCAAAGGAATGATGGCACAGGTAACAAATACTGATACTGGAGTTCGCAATCTGGGAGCCACAAGTTCCGCATAGATACATACTAAGATAATCGCAATGAACACCGAAAACAACATCGATCTGCTGTAGTAAAGCACAATAAGGTAAAAAGCCCAGCATAATCCGCCGCTTATAGCCGTGTAAAGAATCTTAATCCCTTTCAGGTTAACCCGGATGGAAAAGCCCAGGATTGCCAGGAAAGCCCAGCAAAACTGCATCAGGGTGAGCATATCAAAAGGTTTCATCAATAGCCCCACAATGCCCATAACTTCAGCATGGTGCCGCTGCCTGCCACGATTCCCACCGTGATGAATACCGCCTCCATGCCTCGGGCTGTTCCCGATACCAAATCTCCGCTCATCGTATCCCTGATCGCGTTGGTGATAGATAAGCCCGGCACCAACAGCATGATGCCACCAATGATGATGTTATCCAGACGGATATAGGGAATGTAGATATCCATGAACTTGGCAATAAACACGATAAGAGCGGCTGCGAGGGCATTTAAGAGGAAGTTATTGAAGGATAGCTTGGAAAGGAACTTCATGCCATAGCTTACGATGATGCCGATTAGTACGGCAATGCCAAACTCTGACCACGCTCCCCCAAACAACAGACAAAAGAAACCACTGGTAGCACCGCCACATAGGCTTCTAAGCCAGGCAGGCCAAGCTTCCTTAAGGTCTATTATCTCTAATTCACTGCTAAACTTGACGGCATCCATATCACTTCTGCCATCAGGGCAATCCTGTTCTTCCAAACAGGTTACAAGTCTGCTAACTTGAGTTATCTTGCCCAAATCAATACGTCGGTTCTCGATGCGCTTGATGCTGGTGCTGATGCTGCCCTGGCTGTCGTTCACACTGATAAAAATACCCGTGGGAGTAACATAAGATTCGGTATCTGGGTAGCCAAAGCCGGCACACACCTTCAGTATCATCTTCTCTACACGGTTAGTGGCAGATCCGCTTTGCAGCAGGATACGCCCCACTTCCAGGGCAAGTTCGGTGGCTTGCTTAACACTTAACTTATTCATAATCCTTACCTAACAGCTTAATAATGTCGGCGGGTAAACCTAAAATAGTGGCGATCTTGATGGCGCATTGCGGAGGTTGGGAAGTTCCACTAAGGGGAATAAGAGCGTAGTCCATAGCTTCAGAAAGCAGCTTCAAACGGCTCTTCATGTCATTATCCGGCAGCTTCTGCAGACGGGCAAAGTCCTTCTCGGCGATACCTTTGATGCTAAAGTGGGCAATGCCATCCAGCTTGGCGGGTGCAGAAAAATGGGTAGTAGCCACCAAAGTATGGTCAGTATGGCTAAGATACTCTATCACCGCGGCACAAAGTGCTTCGCCTTCTGCGGGATTGGTGCCTTTGGCAAATTCATCCAACAGCATCAGAGTCTTGCCCTTGCGTTGTAAGGCAGCATTGAAGGCAACTACTTCCTTGCCAAAAGAGCTGAGGTTCTCGCTGTTATCGGTGGAAGTATGGTTGTAATATATGTTATCATAAACGGGTAATTCGGCTTTCTTTGCGGGTAGCGGAATGCCTTTACTAGCCAGATAGCAAAGCTGACCAAGGGTAATAAGTGCCGTGCTTTTACCGCCCATATTGGGTCCGGTAATCAGGTTAGTTGCCTTTTCCAGCCGGAGATCAAGGGCTTGATAACTTCGGTTATTATCTTCCAGATACAGCTTAAGGGGAAGGTGCACGGCTGCTTTCAGCATTATTCCGGGGAAAGGCTTATCGTCGCTATTCAACAGCTTGGGAATACAGCAGTCATACTTCTGGGCAAACTCTGCCAGATAGAAATCCCAGCTTAGCTCACCGGCGCTTTGATATGCCGTTTCTAAGTCCTTATAATGTGTTTTAACCTCATTAGTCAGCTCTTGCAGGATGTTTGCCTCTTCCTCGGTAATTTTGTCTTTAAGGACATCCAAATCTTGTTTAATGGCTAAAGCTGTGGCAGAATCGGCAAGCCGAAAGCTGTAATTGGCGAGATTCTCGTTGGACACGATGAAATGCTTGCTGGCAAGCAGCTTGGTAAGCACTTCCTGCCTGTTTCTGGAAAGCACGAATTCAGCATTCAACCTGGGCATATCCAGAGCTTGGCGGGCATCCGCCAAATCTTGCTGACGCGCTTTCTGCAAACGCATACTGGAGCTTCGCTGTGCTTCCAGCAATCGGGCTAAGTGTTGCGAGTATTGAGCTGAGATTCTAAAGGTGGGAAGTCCGTTCCTATCAGGATCCAACAATGTAAACATGGCACTTAAGTCCGGCAATGGATGCAGATTATTCATGCCTTGTTTACCCAGGACAGTAGCCATTTGTTGATACTGCCACAGGAAGTTCTTTATCTCAAATAGCTCTTGCACTTGCAGGCACTCAGTTTGCTTAAGATGGCTTAAGTTAAGATCCTGAAAGTGGCTGAATATCTCTTCCAGCTTGGCTTTGGCGGGCTTACTATGCGTAATAATATCTATAAACA
>JALNXT010000261.1 GCA_023230245.1 Candidatus Cloacimonadota bacterium | reverse complement strand
CGATCTCCATCCCTTAAGCCTTTTATGTACTGTGAAGAGTTGATCTGCCATCAACACTCTCTGATAGAACCTTTCCCGGTTTTCATTACGTTCTGTTCCAGGGCTGGGATCATTTGCCTTCCAATAGCTGGCAATAGCTTCGTTGTACTTCTCTTCAGGCACGCTGCGCAACACTTGCCACTCGTTTTGGGAGGCTACATAGCGTAATTGCTCAAGCTGCTCTTCAAGAGTGTAACGAACAGAATATGAATACCACTCTGAAAATAAAAACGGCTCGACTGCATAGCGGATATTGGCTTCATAGAGTGTAATCTTCGGTTGCTCGCCGCTAGCAGCGGTGAGAAATGGCTTCAGATCTGCTTGGATAGGGTTTTGCAGATTGGTGATATGCATTTTACGCGTATCTGCCTGGATCATAATACTATCGAGTTTTGCTGAATAGCTTAGGTTTAGCACCAATTCATCCAGATCTTTGGCGATATCTTCTATTTGGTTAGGGATGAAATAAATGCCTTCGCGCTTCGCAATCAGCCAGCTTTGTCCCACTTCTGTATTCTTAGCATTGATCACAAAGGATTTCTTAAAAGTTCTTTTATCCCCCACAGTTTTGTTTTTCAGCTTGAATTCGGCGGTATATGCACCGGGGCTTAGAACTTTGGTAAATCTCAATGGTATTGCCGTTTCGTTCAACCAGTCTTTTTTGGGGACGATCAGGTTCTGCGCAAAATCCGCCACTTGCTTCTTACGAGCGTTTTTGATGACAACCGAAAACTGATAATCCGTAGTTGTTTTCTCTTTTGCGAAGTTCAGTGAATTATAGGGGATCAGAACCCAAAAATCCACCCCACTTTCGTATTGCTCATATATAATTTCCTGTGCGGCTATAAACCCACAGCTAAGTGCAATCAGTAGAACGAGACTAAGCGTTTTTACCATTTGTGATAATCCTCAATTGAAAGTCGATACGTTCTTTTTCCAGCCAGCTTAACACATTGTTATCAGGGAAGATCAGCTTTTTAGATTCCAAAACGTAGCTGTTCAAGTCCTCGGTCTGCACCTGAGTTTGCAGTTTAAATCCGCCAGGGTGTGTTTCATACCAGGTCCCTATCTCGTTCAAAAATCCTTTTTTAATCTGTTCATGGTTTAGCAGCACCTTCAGCTCCCCTCGCAATAACAAAGACAGGTCTTCAAAGGGAATTATCTCCTGTGGCATCACCCGTAAGATACCATCGTCGTTACCATTGAAGGTGCTTTTGCTGCCGATTATGTAATACACTTTGCCCGGAATAAGCTCTGTAAAAAACTTCTGATAGTCTTTGTTAAACAAGGGTACTTCAAACTTCCCGCTGAGATCTTCAAACTCCACGAAAGCGATGGGATTCCCTTTGTTATCTTTCTTTTTGGAAACTGAGCTGACAATTCCCGCTAGCGTCAGATCACCTGAAGACTTGCTTTTACCGGTCTGAGAATTGGCGTTGCTTAGGTTTTTTATCAAGCTGCGGTATTCAAAAAGCGGATGACCGCTCATGTAGAAACCCAAAACATCCTTTTCCTTATCCAGTTGATACAAATAGCTCCATGGCTCCACCGGTGGGAGGGGAGGAAAGTAGTCTGCATCGTTATCTTCGTCACTTATCAAATCGAATAAAGTGGTCTGTCCCTTTTTTCGGTCGCGCTGTTCTCCGCTGCTGAACGCCAAAGCTTGTTCTATCACCGCCCATTTCTGTGCGCGGCTGCCTTCCAGTTCATCCATTGCTCCCGATGCGATCAGGCTTTCCAGCACGGTTTTGTTTACCGAAAAGCTATCCAAACGGCTGCAGAAGCTAAATATATTTGTATAAACCCCGGAAGTTTGCCTATCTTCAATAACAGCCCGCATCGCTGATTCACCCAGGTTTTTAATGGCACGCAACCCAAATAGCACTTCTTTGCCATGCACACTGAATTCGCTGTCGCTGCGGTTCAGATTGGGAGGGATAATCTTGATTCCCATGTCTTTACAAACTTCAATTTTGTTAGGGATGGCGGAAGGATCGTCTTCCAGAGATAGTAATGCCGCCATAAATTCCACCGGGTAATGTGTCTTAAGAAATGCCGTCTGATATGCCACCAACGCATAGCAAGTGGCATGCGATTTGTTAAAGGCATACTGCGCAAAATCCAGCCAATCATTCCATATCTTTTCTGTGGTCACCAAAGGAACGCCATTTGCCTTGGCACCTTCCAATATCTTATCATGATAGGTGAGCATCAATTCCAGGTTCTTCTTTCCCATGGCTTTACGCAGCATGTCCGCTTCGCCACCAGTTAAGCCACCCAGCTCTCGTGAGATGCGCATCAACTGTTCCTGATACACGGTAACGCCGTAAGTTTCTTTTAAGGTAGTCTCCACCAAGGGATGGTCATAAACCACCTTTTCCTTGCCGTGTTTACGGGCGATATAGCTATCTATAAAGCGCATTGGCCCCGGTCTGTACAGTGCCACCATCGCAATTAAGTCTTCGAACATATTGGGTTTCAAATCTATCAGATATTTACGCATGCCGTCGGATTCAAACTGGAAGATACCGTCTGTCTCGCCTTTCCCAAGCAAGGCAAACACTTTCTTATCATCGAGTTTCAGGTTGCGGATATCAATATCAACATTTTGAGATTGCTTCACCAGGTCTATCGTCTTTTGGATCAGAGTAAGGGTTTTTAGCCCCAAGATATCCATCTTCAGCAGCCTCAAATCATCCAGCCATTTGCCTTCGTATTGAACGAGATTCACGTTATCGCCATCTTTTTGGATGCTTACTGCCAAAGGCACGTAATCCGTCAAATCACCGGGAGCAATCACCACTCCTGCAGCATGAATACCGGTTTGGCGAACTAAGCCTTCCAATACTTGCGAATGGGTGAAAATGCTTTTATACAAATCATTCTGGCTGATTAAATTGGCAAACTCTGGATACTGGTTGAAAGCTTCTTCCAGACTTTTTGGGGTTCCTGGAATAGTTTTGGTAATGATATTGGCTTCCGAAGCGGGGACGCTCAGCACGCGAGCTACGTCTTTAATCACGGATTTTGGCCCCAATGTGCCAAAGGTAACAATCTGTGTTACGCTATCTCTGCCAAAGCGTTGCACGATGTAGTCTATCACCTTTCCCCGTCCCTGTGCACAGAAATCTATATCGATATCAGGCATGCTAATGCGGTCAGGATTCAAGAAGCGTTCAAAGAGTAAGCCGTACTTAAGCGGGTCTATTAACGTGATATCTAGCAAATAGGCGATGATACTTCCCGCGGCAGAGCCACGCCCCGGTCCCACGGGAACATTCTGTTTTCTGGCGTTATCGATGATATCCTTCACCACCAGAAAATAGCCATTAAAGCCCATCCGATCTATCACGCCAAGCTCATAATCAATACGCTCTATTACTTCGTCCTGCATATCGGGATATTTTTTGGGGGCGTTTTCTAGGCATAAATGGCGGAGGTAATCGCCCATAGTGCCAAACTCGGGGGGAGTTTCCACCTTGGGCAGCAGGAACTCATCATAATGCAGCTCCAGATTTATCCTTTCGGCAATTTTCAGGGTGTTACTATATGCTTCCGGCACTTCCGGAAAGAGGGCT
>JALNXT010000260.1 GCA_023230245.1 Candidatus Cloacimonadota bacterium | reverse complement strand
AATCTAGAACATGATGACGTAATCGAAATGTTGGATAAAGCAGATGTTTTTCTCTTTCCTTCCTATACTGAAGGTTTTTCTCTATCTTTGCTAGAAGCAATGGCAAGAGGGACACCCACAATAGCAACAGATGTTGGTGCCAACAGAGAAATGTTATCAAATAACTGTGGATATATAATAGAAGCGCGGGACTCGGCAGCATTAATTGAAAAATTAAATGATTACATTTCTAATAAAAACATTCGTATGACACATTCATCTAATTCAATTAAAAGAGTTAAAGAATTCTATTCTAGCGATACTGTTATTGATTTGATTATGAAATTATATGATTGAAATACTCAATATATCTTTCAGATGTTAGATTGATACTGTATTTGTTCGATTCAACAACGTTATTTTTTGAAATCTTTTCAGCCAACTTTTTGTTTGTATATATTTCCGATAGACAATTTAATAGTTCTTCCTTTGAATCCACGCCAAAGAGTTTACCATTTTGGCCGTCTTTCACTATATCTGGTATTCCACCAACGTTTGGAGCAATAATTGGCAAACCATATGACATAGCCTCAAGTATTGATATCGGATTTCCTTCACGCTTAGAAGTCAAAACAAAAAATCTTGATTTTTTATAAAATTCTTTTGGATTACTTGCAAACCCAGAAAAAGATATGTGATCAGAAATGCCTAGTTGTGAGCTAAGATTCTTGTTTGCGTCAAGCAGTGGTCCGCCACCAACGAGTAATAAATTTGAGTTTGGAAATCGATTTAAAAATAATTTGAAAGTCTCAATTAATAAACTGTGATTTTTGACTGGCAACATGTTTGCTACACAAATAAAGTCATATTCCTTTAAATGCGAGCATTGTTTGTTACACCCATGATCATGAATTTCAATTCCGTTGTATATTGTCTTAATATCTATGTCCCCAAATTGCTTAATTGCACTCTCGGTAATTTGGTCCGAAATGCCAATAAAGCTAAGCAAATGCCTTTTAATGTATTTTTTTCTTAAATAGTTGTTAATTTTAGATATATCGTGTCCTGGTATGCTGTGAAAAGTTTCAACAAGTTTCCATTTATTTTTTTTCATCCCAAAAGCAAGATAATAAGTGGCTAAAAATGAAAGATGAAAATTAATAATATCAGGATTAATGTTGTCTATAATTCTTTTTAGAACTCGACCGGCTTTAAAATCAATTTTCTTTCTCTTGTGACAGGAAAAATATTTAATCTTGTATTTGTCTATTTCGGCTTTGAACGATGAGTCTATACCGTCATAAAGAGAAACTAAATAAACCTCGTTTTTTTCTTGCATCTTTTTAATAAGTGATATCAAAAAAACTTCTGCTCCACCTCTAGAATCTAGAGATGAGATGACTTCAACAATTTTCATTATTCAAAACCTCCTTGGATTTTTTTCTTAAGGAAAAGTTCAAACTGTGATAATCAGACACGGCATACATCACTGGGCTGAAAAGAGAAAAAAGTTTAGCAGAGAAGAGAGCGATTGAAAACATACAAAAAACAAAAAACACGAGAAGTAAAATAGGTTCCAACCGAAGAGTCTTTTCCTTCTTTTTTAATGAAAATGAAGAAACCACAATTGGAGTATGAAATGCAATTGTTCCTAAAAAGCCAAAATTACAAAGCGACTCAGAAAAATGATTGTGTGACCAGCCCTCGTTCATTCCACCATAAACCGAAAATCCTTCAATTCCGAAACCAAATAATGGTTTTCTTAAAAACATCTGAAAACCGTTTGAAATCATATTTACTCTATAAATTGTACTTAAATCATTGGCACTAGAATTTTTTACAGAGATACCAGTAAGAGTAGAGATGAACGAAAGGAAACGTTCTTTAATAATTGAAAATTGTGGAATGGTCAATATCATAATAATGGCTACAATGAATGCGCCCAGCATTATAAATGTCAGCCAAATTCTTTTCTTTCCGTTTTTATAAGCAACCAAAAATGTAAAAGCTACTACAACTAATAAGATAAAAATCTTTGATCCAGAAGTTAAACCACATATTCCAAACAAAACAATTAACAATGTCGAAATTATTCTTAAAACAATTTTTTTGTCAAAAAGAAGAAAATAAGAAGACAGGGCAAACCCCAAAGCGTTTGCAATAGCAATATCGTTTTCGTCACCTAATTCTCCGCCAAGTCTCGTCGAGAAATCAAAACCAAAGATTTTTTTGCGATAAACAATCATGAAAACAAACATGAATAAAGTAAGTGCAACCAATGAAACCAGAAAAATATGTTTTATTTTGAGATTTTTATTTTGTTTCACATATTGATAAACAAAAATTGAAAGAGCGCAGAGAAGTAAAGGAGTAAAAACAAACCCTTTAAATCTATTTAATGCGGAAGATATAACAGCCAGTACGCAAAATAATGCTAAAGACAATATTACAATATCTACAAAAAATCTCTTTTTAATAAAAACTATGTCTATAGCAATTATTGCAACAAGGGCAACTGTCAGTACCCAAGTTATAAGATATAGTTTGCTTTGGTATGAAAAAACTGGAATCGAAAAGACAAGCAATCCAAAGACAATATAGAACGCAAGATTTAATGGGGTGATTTCTTTAAATATTGATTTCATAAAACACCCCCACTTCTTCTTTTCTTATTTTTCCTTTAAGGAATGATTTTTGCAACAAAATCAGCGAGGTAACAATCACAACCAAAAGCGGGAAAACAGAAAACTCTGGGTATATGTATACAAAATTAGACACAATTCCATAAATTGAAAAACAGCAAAAAACAGCAGCTCCAATCAACAATACCGTCTTTTTTGAAACGCTTTTTGAAATTAAATATAGCAAAATAGAATAACAACCAATTCCAATAAAGACCATGCAATAGAATAAGGTGTTGAAAAGGTTGTCGTTATATTTCTTTTTTACGATATTATTCAATTCGTTAGTTTTGATTACATTTAGAGAGTAGTCGTTAGATGAACTTGTATATAATTCAAATTCAATATCCTCTACATTGCTCTCTAAAATTGTCATAATAGTCTTTAAAATTGTTTTAAAATTATACGGATTTGTTTTTAGAGAAATTGATAGAGAAAGTTTTAAAAGATTATTCATTTTTTTATTAAAACTAATTAATCCAAAACTGTTACCAAATAAACGAGTCGTTGAGGGGGCTTTCCTATATTTAGAATGTAAAATATTGTTTATACTAACAGTAAAAGAAGCGCCAGTATCACTGTTTGTAATATTGAATAATGAGTATTCTTTATTGTTAATGAGCGTTTTATAAGGATCGTCGGCAGTTATATTATGTTTAGCAACCAATTCATCAGCAAATGAATCTGAAATAAAAATAAAGGTGTCTGCATTAAAACGTGGGCCAAACATTGATCCGCTTTCAATAACACTTTGGTCAAAATAAGTTAAGTACTGACCGTCTTCTAAATAATATCCTTCCTTAATTTTTTCGTTTTTAGTAATCCAAAAATGCGATTGGGTTAATAACTTGATAGGGCTGGAGTCACCAAGCACATCGGTTGTCGTTTCGCTAGAAATTTCTAATCTGCAAGATTCGGCCATAACGTTATAGCAAAAAACATCATAAGAGGTTTTAAATA
>JALNXT010000259.1 GCA_023230245.1 Candidatus Cloacimonadota bacterium | reverse complement strand
TCAGCACTTCACGGATTCCTGCCAGCATCAGCACCGATAGAGGATAGTAGATCATCGGTTTGTCATACACCGGCATAAGCTGTTTGCTAACAGCAATGGTAAGAGGGTGTAAACGTGTGCCGGCACCACCGGCAAGAATAATACCTTTCATACTTCTTTCCATGAGCTTACGCAAGCGGTATTGCATCTATTTACCGGGTAAGCTTTTTGATTTCTTCACTTATAAATACAGATTATTCCTTTGTCTGCAAACTGCCTATTGCTGTCAATATATTTCCCCTTTTTCACAATCCACCTTGAAAACAGCATCGTCTCAATTGCTTTTGTGGAGTAAGGTATATGGAAATTTAGATACAGATATGTGAAATATACTTATGTTAAATGCAACATTTATCTTGACAAGATATCATTATGGAGTGGACTGAGCAAAGATGCTAAGTTACCCGTAGCATTGTGTGTTGGAGTGGGTTCCTTAAGTGATTTAACAACATTTACGCAAGACAAAGGAGTACCAATGAAAAGAACAATGATGCTGATTGTGTTTTTGCTTGTCATCTTGTCTGTATGCAACTCGGAGCAAGTTAAAACATCCCGCCAAGTAACCAATTTAACCGCTTTCGCCCGCCTTTATGGCTATGTGAAGCACTTTCATCCCTCGGATGAAGCACAAGAAATTAGCTGGAACAGATTTGCTGCCTATGGCTCGGAGCAAGTTATCAATGCCAAGGATGATAACGAATTGAAAAGCATCCTCATGGACTTGTTCACTCCCCTTGCCCCAACCTTGCAGCTATATTCCAAAGCGAAGGACAAGCAATTGGACTCAGGGCGTATAACCCCTCCGCAAACCAAAGGGCTAAAGCTAACCTGCTGGCAATATGAGGGCTTAGCGGTAAATCCTCCATCTCCATATAGCTCATTCCGAACAAACAGACCCTTCAAGATTTACAAAGATCCCACTTATGACATGTCCAAAGTATTGTTAAATTTTGTAATACCGGAGATTAAAACTAACTTCAGCAAAGCTCGTTTATCTTTCAGTGTTATGCAGTCCCCTTCCGATACCTCAAAACTGATGTGTGATGCCAATTATGGTGACGAGTACCTTGCCGATTCACTTAGCACTTCAAACTGGAAGCGTATGTCTTTTGTTTTTGATAATGTAAACCCAAAAAAGCAAAGTTTCAACCTCCGCTTTTATCAATACCAAGCAGCAAATATGGATTCCATCAGGTGGGAAGTATTTGCAGATAACAACTGGCAAACTATTTACTACAACGACTTTACTTCTGATACGCCCGGAAACTTTCCTTCACAGATTAATGTAAATTGCAGCAGCGACCATGGCCTTACATCTGCCAATAACGAAATCAAAGTCGTTGACAACAAGGGGAATAAAGTCCTCAGTATCCTATATACTCCAGAAAAGGAATTCACCTACGGATACATGAACAAGATCTTTGACGAAGAAGCCAAGTTCGGCGAGTTTATCGATAAACCTCTTATTAAGGGATTATCCTGCTACTTCCCTCTTTCTCTGTATTGTTACAATGATCACACTTATCCGCCCGCGGATTCCTCCAAACTGAACAACTTAAAAAGCAAATTAGAGCCCTTGGATTTACAAGGCCGCGACAATAAATATTACCAGTTGGCAGGATTATTTAACTACTGGAACCAGATGAATTTCTTTTATCCCTACTGGCAATACACTAAGGTAAACTGGGAAAAAGAGCTGTCCAAAACGATAGAAAAGACATTGGTTGCCACAGATTTCCGCAGCTACAAACTCGCTCTTTGGGAATTGATCTCCAAGACCCGGGATGGTCATGCATTTTTAGGCGATATGGAGGATGATTATAAACTACCAGGATTGAATGTGGAGCTTATAGGCAAACAATGGATTGTTACGCGTGTTGCGGATGAAGCTCTAAACCTTCCTTTAGGATCTGTAGTTACCAAGATAAACAACCAACCTTTTGGGAAATTTATGCAAAGCAACCGCAAGTACTTCACTTATGCATCGAAGCATAAAACGGATAAAATGCTCTTCTATATGGTTATGAAAGCCTTCCCTGATTCCGTAGCCTCTTTTACCTTCAAAACACCAGATAAGAAGACGGTCACCAAAGTAATCCCCTTTAAAGAATATGAAGGTGATCCATTCTTCGAATATGGCAAGACGATCATCAGATATAGCGATGACATCTATTATCTGAATACTGCTTCGATAACAAACGAAGAGCTTAATGCAATGTTGCCGGAGCTGGCAAAGGCAAAAGGCATCATCTTTGATCTGAGAACATATCCGAGCATAAGCCCAGATTTTATTACTCACCTCTTAAGCGCTCCCGATTCTTTAGCTAATTACGTGATAAAGCGTTATATCAAGCCCCATGAAGAGCTGCCGGTAGATGAAAAGAACCCTGCAACTGGCTGGAACCTGATGCCAGCAGAACCACATATTTCTGCAAAAGCGGTGTTCTTATCCAGCGCATTCAGCATCAGCTATTGTGAATCCACGCTCGCTGTTTTGAAATACGACAAACTCGGCACCATTATTGGGCAAGCATCTTCAGGCACAAATGGCAATATTAACAGAACCCTGCTTCCCGGAGGACTTGCTTTGATATGGACTGGTATGTTTATTGAAAATCCTGATGGCAGCAGATTCCATGGAATAGGGATACCCCCCGACATCTATGTGAAACCTACAGTTGAAGCGTATGTGCAGGGCAGAGATGCGGAGATAGATGCCGCTCTGGGTTACTTAAAAACAGAATTGAAGCTTGCAAAGACCCCGGAAGAAATAAAAGAAGGGATGTAAACATAATCTCTGATATGAGATGCGATAAAGATTATTGATTTAAGCGATGAACATGTACCAACCTTCTTAGTATGTTTGGAAGAGTGATCTGCTGACATGAAGGATGCTATCTTTGTGGATGAGGTTGATCTGCGGCTAGTACCACCTCCCAAAGAGGAAACCATCCGCATGCTGATTACCAGGCAAATTAAGAAACGTCGATTGTAGATGTACGGGCACTCGCCGTAGTGTCGTGTTTTATAGAGGGCGGAACGTAAGGGCGCTCGCTGTAGCGCCGTTGTAAGGGCGCTCGCTGTAGCGCCATTGTAAGGGCGCTCGCTGTAGCGCCATGCTTTATAAAGGGCGGAACGGCGTCCGCCTATACGTACCGGCGCTCGCCGTAGCGCCCCACTATTAAACAATCAAATCAGCTTCACCCTGCAAACCCAACTCCGAATGTACATAGTTCCCTTTCCATTGCCACCATTGGGCAACCAAGCCAGCCTTAACCGGATTATTCAGTATATACTCCACCACTCTGCCCAATTCCTTTTCATCTCGCACCAAACGATCATAAATCTCCTTCTGCCATAAGTTTCCCTTGCTTTCCATAAGTTTATTTATCGCCGCGGCGGTGTATTTTTTCCAGGTATACACGATATGAGGGATGGAAAATATCTTCCCATCATCCTGAAGTAAAGGAGAAATCAGCACATGAACATGATTGGACATAATGCAATAGCATAACAGTTTGTATCTAATCCCATCGAAATGCTTGAATGATTCTTCGATAATTTCCCTGAAACCTTCTTTGT
>JALNXT010000258.1 GCA_023230245.1 Candidatus Cloacimonadota bacterium | reverse complement strand
TCAGTTGAGCTTCCTGTAAAGACATCGCTTTGGTCTGAGCTATCGCTACGAGTATAGCGATAACCATTAGGAATATTAGAATATTGTAGCGTACCGGTAGACGAGTATGTAGCTACTAAACCAAAGGCTGTATCAACAACTATATTATCGGTTCCATTCCAGTTAAACGGTGTATTAAAGGTAAGCATGTCGTATCCACCCGCAATAGGCATATATGCGGGGTTGGTATATACCGTTTGCATCCCTGTAGCTGTCTGCCAGTTTGCTACGTTTGCATCACTAGTGTGCTTCATTCGTATGATAAAACTCGGCAAAGACAAGTTTGGCGCAGAAACGATGTAGAACCCGAGCTGGGTAATATTTATGGGGCCATATACACCGGCTGCATTAAGCTCTGCTGCAGTATAAACGGATTGCGAATGCAAGCTTTTATAGTAAATGTTTATTGGGCAAGCTTGGGTACTGGTAGAAATTGCCGATTCTGTTGCTATAGTAGCAGAAGTGACAGAAGTTGCAGAAGGAGTAACGTTTAATGTTGGTGTAGCAACGGATTCCTCTCCATCATAAACAGCGGTAACATAATAGCTGTAAACGTTACCATTGCTTACGGCTATATCATAATAGTACAAGTCAGTTGTAGTATCAAGCTGGCTTCCATTACGATAGATAGCGTATTCCGTGGGTGTCCCAATTATCGGAGCAGACCAGGCAAGAGCTACGGTTCTATTGCTCCCGTGGGCAGAAAAATTAGTTGGTGGATACAGGACACTGGTGTCCGGGAACATCTTTAATCTGATATTGGGAAGATTAGTGGAGGCAGTTAAACTGGTTGGAGCAGAACTATCGCTGCGGTTTTGACGTGCTCGAGCCACAGGAGTCGAAGAGTAATACCAATATGGATAGCTGGATGTGTATTGTTGGAAACCATTTAAACAAAGAATAGCAAGGTTATCAATGCCGTTATACTCGAACATAGTATCCAGATTCACTTCCATCCAACCACTGACAGCATTGTTAGGGAATATCCCACTGTAAACCAAAGTGTACCCAGCAAGGTTATATTCTCCGTTAGCCATAGAGGTCTGACTGGTATTCTTCATGTATAGGGAAAACGGTCCAATATTAGTTACGTCACTTCCACTGGCTTTATTGAAAGCAAACGCTTTAATGGTGCCAGCTATGCCTACTTCTGAAGCGAGGTAAATAGCTTCGTGAGCGGAGTAATTGTAATAGCGATCTAAAGGATAAGATTGTGTAGAGGTTCCAGAACCAATGGTAATCTCTGTAGGCGCACCAATCTCTAAGCCCTTGCTCACCGAAGCAGTGTATATCCCAGCAGTGGCATGAAACACCAAGTTTGCAAGAGAACCGATTGCCACCCCTGATGAAACAGTAACATTAAACGTTAAATTAGTGCTACCATGGGCAGCTATTGCCGAAAACGCAGCATTGCCGTTTGTAACGGTAATCCCATTAGTGGCACAACTCATAGTGGCAGTGCCAGCTTGACAAGAAACACCACCGCTATTGTTTAGCTGGATGGTGATAGCAGCAGCTTCACCGGGATCAAGATTGCCGTCATGATCTCCAGTTGTGTCGGTTACTGTCATATTGCCAAAACCTAAGTTAGGGATATCCATCACAATCGGAATGGTGCGAACCCAAGTATTACCGCTTCCAGTGATAGTTAACGTAGCTACTATTGTATAGATTTGAGGACAAGAAGGCGAAATGTTAAATTGGTAAGAACTGCTACCATTTGCCGTAGCAAGAGCAGCAATAGAACCATAGCTAACCGTGGCATTAGTTATCGTTACATAAGGATCGGTGGTACTTAGCGTAGCACTAATGTTTGTCGCCGTTGCATCGCCAACATTCTTCAGGATTATGGTGGCATTATCTGTCTCACCCGGTTCCAGCAGTCCGTTGCCATTGGTGTCGCCATGCTGGATATCCATTACTGTCATATTGGGACCTGGTTCAATTCTTGGAACAGTAGTTATGTACAGTGCTTTGGAATTTGATAATGATGCTGCTGCTGTGGGGTAAGAATTATTGAATGTATATTCAAGTCCTCTTGTTCCAGTATGGTCTTCAATCCCAATAGTGCAGTAGTTCCCATGCTCAGATCCCGATTGAACATCTACATTATTAAAGGTTTTGTATTGAATAAGAATAGGTCCGTCATTGGTGGCGGTGCTTACATAACGTTGATCATACAGGATAATTTGGAAGGTTTCTTCGCTTGTGCCATTGAAGCCATTCAGCATTCTATACCATTCAACAATGAAGCGATGATTGGCAGAATCATAATAGCTATATACTTTTCCAGTTGCACTGGTGGCAAGGTCATCCCAGAAGCCAGCTATCATCGGGTTGGGACCCATTGCGCCAGGAATGCGGAAATTCCTGAATTCGGCGTTACCAGTTACTCCCAAAGCAATAAAGCCGTTGCTGCAAACAGTAATGGTATTGTATTGAACCCCATAAAAGCTAAAGCCGAAAGGTAAAGTAACCACTTCTAAAGCATCAGCACCTACTTGGTCGCCCTCATCACTACTGTTGTAAACATCACTAATAGCCAGAAGGGTTCCGCTTCCTCCTTCTGCAGGAGAAATTTCCGTCCAAGCATATACGGGACGATCAGCATATCCCGTGTCACCCACATCATAAATCAAGTAGCCGTATGCATCGGGACCAAGAGGATCTGTTACCAAAACATTGCCCACCGTGAAAGAAAGAGGGATTAGCTGTTCAAAACCAGAAGCGTTGAAGACTCTTAGATTCATGGGAATAAGCATTCCGGGAACGCAGAGAGCATTTACATATACGCTAAAATTACCTGACGGCTGAACCTGAGCTGAAGGGGCAGCAGTGCCATAACTGATGGTAGTATTGGTTATTGCTATAAACTGACTGGCACTTGTCAATTCGGCATTCAAACCAGCCAAGGTAGATGAGCCAGAATTGCTTAGCACAAAACGCAACTGAGCGGTTTCATCGGGATCAAGAGCAGCATCTTGCCCATCAATCACAGTCTGAGAAACAAGCGTCATTCTGCCATTATGAACAATTATATGTTCCGAAATGGTGTATTGAACTCCGCTCTGGCTACTGAGCTGAAGTACCAAACGAATAGGTGTTCCATCTGGGCAAGAGGGGGCGATATCTACTATCACAGGGCTTGCATTGCGTACGGTTGCCCCAGCAGCAATGTTACCATATGTTATAGCAGAGTTTTGAATCGTTACATAAGAGTTGTCACAAGATATAGTGCCTGATACTGTACGCATAGAAGCTGCTGTAGTGTTTTGCAGGGCAAATGAAAGCTCTAGTCGCTCGCCTGCATTTGCCAATCCATCGTTGTTGCCAATTGATGAGCCAATGTTATCGTCATTTATGGTAATCTGGCCAGGAACTAAGCCACCCGCTACCAAGCTGATGTCCTGCTGTAAGGGTTTAAAATTGTGCCCGGAAACAGTAATCACTCCCGTGCCAACGGTTAAGGGTGAAGGAAGGCTAAGCGTTGCTAAACCATCTTGATCACTGTAAGCTCTTGCCAGAATATCCGTGCCAAAGGACAAAGTTACGCATTGTCCTGCAACTGGATTGCCCAAAGCATCTTTTACCAACACA
>JALNXT010000257.1 GCA_023230245.1 Candidatus Cloacimonadota bacterium | reverse complement strand
AGTTATTGTATGTTAGAAAGTTATATATGTTATGAATTACATATATTAGTATGTTTAATTGTTATTATTATTGTTATAAACGAGGGATTAAAATAGGTAAGAAAACGTATAGTGATGAAGAATTAATTGCAGAGTTACATAGATTTGTAGAAGAAAATGATAGGGTTCCTGGTAGAAGAGATTTTAATACGAAAAATGGATATCCATCATGGAATACATATGTGAAACGCTTCGGTAGTTGGGATAATGGAATCTTGGCTGCAAAATTGATACCTAATAGACGATACGATTATACAGATGAATTTTTAAAGGATGAAATTTATAGATTTATAGATGAAAATGGAAAGATACCAGAAAGAAGAGATTTTACTGTAAAAAATGGTTATCCATCATGTGTAAATTATGTTACTAGATTTGGTGGATGGGATAAATGTTTATCTGAATTAGGTGTAAAAATAGTTGAATATACTGAAGATATATTAATTAAAGATTTACAAAGATTTTATAATGAAAATAATAGAATTCCATTTAAATATGAAATGTGTTCAAAGAATGGATATGCTCCATTTAAACAATATTTGAAAATATTTAGTGATTGGGAAAATGCGTTATATAAATCTGGATTAACTAAATATGATTATAGTGACGAATCGTTACTCAAAGTATTAAAAGATTTTTATAATATACATGGTAGAAGTCCAAGTATTACAGATTTAAATAATGATCCTACTAATCCAGCAGTTAGTGTATACTATAGAAAATTTCAAAGCTGGAATAATTCATTAAAATTCGCAGGATTACCAGTCAATATGACACATGAAGCACTAGATGGTACAGAAACATGTAGTGTTTGTGGAAACTCAAAATGTAATACATGGTCTATAGTTGATGGAAATAGAGTATGTCAAAGATGTATTCATAATAGATTATATTATCATGGGATACAAGATCCAAATTCTACAGTAGGTTTTGGAATTCTTATGGAAACTGTAGTATCTATGACTTTAAATGATTGTATAAAATGTAATACTCCTGATAGTTTTAATAGTCCATTTGATTTAATTTCTAAAAAATTAGGCACAATTAACGTTAAATCATCTAAATTACATCATAGATCAACTAGATCAAGTGATTGTTGGTTATGTGCTATTAAATCTACTACACCTATACCAGATTATTTTATAGCAGTTGGATTAAATGAAACGCGTGACACTATATTACATGTATGGATAATACCAGGAATAAATGATGTTCAAAATAAAAGTGGGTTTTGTTTTGTTAATTCAGAAATAGGTTTACATAGGATCAAAAAATATGAAGTAGATGCAGAACCATATAACAAAATGTATCAAGAGTTGGATATCTACACATTACCAGAATTTTGTAATTTAAACAAAACGGATGAGGTGTTAGCATAAAAACACCTTTATCTTGTAGTACATTTAATAATAATGGTACACAGTATTTGAAATTTTGGACTAATGGTAAACCAGAAATAATTAAAAGTCCTATAAAACCATACTGTTACGGTTCAAAATATATTCCTAGTGAAGCAAAATCTACATTAGTTAATAAACAACTATTATATAATAAAACAAATACTGATCCAATTTATAAACTTGAATTTAATACGTGGAATCAACTAAGAGAATGTTGTAATTCAAATGATTTTTATGAATCAACATTAAGTTTTATTGATAGAGTATTTATCGACGCACCGGAATTGTTAAATAAATATGCGAATACTGATAATCTTAAGATATTATATTTTGATATTGAAACTGATTCGCAAAATATTTTACCTAATGCTGAAGACAATGCCATTATCGCAATAGGCTATCAATTTAATGATAAGCCTATTCAAATTTTAATGTCTGAAACATACAATGACGATAAAGACATATTACAACAATTTATAAATGATATAAAAAAATATGATCCTGATTTAGTAGTTGGGTATAATTCAACATTTTTTGATCTACCTTATATATGTAGTAGAATGAAGAAAAATGGTATTGATCCAGCGTGTTTAACTAGAGACAATACACAACCATATATCACAGATAGATATGCTAAATTAAATGGGAGAGTACATTATGATATTTATACACGGTCTGTAGATAAAGATCAAAATCTATTTAAGTGGGCTGCTCCTAATAAAAAAATGAAGACCGTAGTTAGACTATATGGACTAAAAAATGTCATAGAAGAAGATCAATCGACACTTGCAAATATGCGAAGTATTGTCAATACTCAAGAATTACACGATTATTTAACAAGTGATATTAGAGCAACGAAATATTTATCAGATATTTATTTACCAGCACTAATAAATTTAGCTGAAATATTAAATGTGCCTTTAGAATCGTGTATTAATTCAAGTCCGAGTTATGTAGGACATATGTTATTCTTTAAACATTTTAGTGAACTTGGTATAATTAGTGACGGTACAGTAGGTGAAATGTATCCAGAGCTAAAGGAAAAATCCGGCGCAACTGTAGGATCGTATGCTCCGGGATTATATAAAAATAAAATCTTTAAATATGATATAGTTAGCTTCTATCCTCATGAAATATGTACGTTTAATCTTAGTCCAGAAACATGCTCGTTAGTGGATATTAATGATAATATTCAAGATTTTAGTACAAATATGAATGATGAAACTAAAATATTAACATTAAGTATACCTGATTATAATTTAAATAAGCAATTAATAATAGAAATAGATTTTTCAAAAGTTGGATTCGCATCGTCATTCGTATTAGACTTAATGGAAAAAAGATTACAACTAAAAAAATTAATGAAAACTTTACCACATGATAGTCCTGAATATGCTGATGCCGATGTGAACCAATTAAATATAAAAATTATACTTAATAGTATAACAGGATTTTATGCCCTTGAGTATGCACATTATGGGTCAGCTTCAGCTTACTGTAGTATAACGGGATGTGGGAGATACATTATTTCTAAAATAATGGAACATATTGGTAACATAATAGCTACTGATACAGATGGAACAATTTCAAGTAATGATTTAGATATCAATGATGTAAATACTTGGTTAGAACAATTTATTTTAGATACATTTAAAGTACCTAAAAATTATATTCGAATGGAGAAAGAAACATTCGAAGCTGGCTACTTTAGAGCAGAAAATAAACAATATCTATTAATTGAAAAGGGTCAAAATACAGACGAGTTTGAACTTATTGTACATGGTGCTTCATATAAAGGATCTAACTTGCCAAAATTATATTCACGTATAATAGTTGATATAGGTAAACAGATGTTACTTTTAGATGATAGTGATTCAATAGCTGTTAAACAATTTGAGCAAAATATTGCAAATTATTATGATAAATCTACATGGATATTAGAAGATATTAAAAAACGTAATAAATGTAAACCTATTAGTCAATATAAGAGTGCAGGAACTATTGGTGGACAGTTAGTTTCTCAATATGAGAAGCGTTTTAAAACATCTATCAAAACAGACACACAACTTGAATATGTAAAAGTAAAACGTAATCATGGATCAGAATTTCAACTTATAACTGTATTCGATAAGATTGAAGATATTATAGGAATAGACTACAACTACTACGAAGAAATAGTAGACTCAGCCTTCGAACGTCTAGGA
>JALNXT010000256.1 GCA_023230245.1 Candidatus Cloacimonadota bacterium | reverse complement strand
AATTTCAATTCTTGGGAGATAAGTGTGCATAGCGTTTTCACGCGGCTGGTTTTATCTGCCATGGTGCCGAGTTTAGATTGGAAAACCACATCGCTTAAGCGCGGCACAAAGCTTTCCAAGGGATGCCTGGTATCTTCGTTGTAGTACCAAAGTGCATCGGCAAGCCTGGCATTCACCACTTTCTCGTTACCTTGTTTGATCAATTCGGAATATTCGGGATTGCCGTTGCTGATAAACACAAATTTATTGGCAAGCTGCCCGTCGCTATCCATCACCGAGAAATACTTCTGATTTTGGCTGATGGTGCTAATGATAATCTTCTCCGGCAGGACAAGGTATTTAGCTTCAAACTCGCCCACTACGGCATGGGGATATTCCACCAGATGGGTTACCGTATCCACTAAGCGCAGGTCTTCAATAACTTTATGTTTCCCGTCTGTAAAAATAGACGCAAGCTGCTTTACAATGCTTGCGCTACGTTCGTTTGCGTCTGCCATAACTTTAGCTTCTCGCAGAGTATCCAGGTAGTGTTCGGTTTTTGTAATGGTGATAGTTTCATCCAAGCCAAGGTATCGGTTTCCATAGCTCGTAGGAGAGGTGGAAACGCCATAAACGCTCATCTCCAAGGGCTGGTCGTCCCACAGCGCTACTATCCAACGTAAGGGGCGAGAAAAAGCTAATGCAGCATCTTTCCAGATCATCTTTTTGCTAAAGGGGATCTGAGGCATAAGCTGGGTTATCCAAGTTTTCAGCAGTTCGGGAGTATTTTGTCCCACCTGGTGGAATTCCACCGCCAGAAACTTCCCTTTCTCGTTTTCCAAAACAAGGCTATCCTGCTGCGATGCTCCGCATTTCTTTAGAAATCCCAGTCCGGCAGGGCTTAGCTTTCCTTCTGCATTATAGGCGATACTAATAGAGGGTCCTATCTTCTGCACTTCAATATCGGGCTGTTTTTCGTCTAACCCTTCTGCTATGATATAAACGCGACGGGGGGTTCCGCTCACCTGATATTTATCGCAGGCAAGGTTATTGTCACCAAGAAAGCGGCTAAATGCCGTCTTTACATGTTCAATCGCTATTTCTAATTGTTTTTCGGGAAGCTCTTCACATCCCAGTTCCAGTAAAAATTGTCGCTTTTCCAACTAACCCTCAACGTTTCTGTCAGTTTTTGAAGTTATATCTGATGCCAAGCTGATTTGTTAAGCCAAGATCTCCATAAGAGGAGATTGAATAATCCAGCATCCAGTTCTTCCAATCCCAGCCCAAACCGAGGCTTAAGCCGGAAGTAAAAGCCATAATTCCGCCTTGGTAATAATCTGCGGCATTACTGCGAAATCCACCCCGTAACACTAACATAGGGTGAATTCTGTGCTCAATGCCAAGCTTGGCCACAAAATCTGCTCCCGCGGCTTTCACAATATCGAGATCGGCACAAGTGTTTTCCGAAACGTCAAAGCCCAGTCCGGCAAGGTAAGTGGTTGGAAGGCTTTCTTTATATTTATTGTCGCTGTAATAGCTAAGCTGCGCACCGAGGTTGCGGACGGCTAATCCCACCTTTATCTTTTCGTTTGCCGTATGGTGCAAAATCCCAAAATCTACCATCGCTGCGGTAGCCGAGCTTTTATCGATTTGATCCAACATCACTTTTACCGTTCCACCGAAATCTATCGCTGGGCTGATAAACTTGGCATAAGTTACACCGGCAATGATGTTCTGCGCACCAAAAGTTTCCCCGGTTTCGACGAGATCAAAATTACTGCTTATCTCGGTGCGCTCGATTGAGCCAGAATTCCAGTAGTTAAGGAAGGCACCGTAGGTCACATAGATGTTTTTGGGGACGATATACTGAATAGAACCGCCTCCGCTGCCCACTAAATGATCCATAAAAGTGCTGGAAACGCTCCTCTCCGGTGTACGCACTATAGAAGCGGGATTGAACTGCATCCCATCGTAATTAATCGCTCTGCCGGTCATCGCTTGTCCCATCCCGTTTGCCCGGGCGGAATAAATAAGCTTCAAATTAGAAAAACCGGTGGTTCCGGCATCAACGTGCTGGGCAACAAGCGGTGCTGCAATTAGCAGACTACACGCTGAGATGAGGACGTATAACATCCTCAAGTTTATGTACTTTCTCATATAATTCACCTTCGCTGTCTGCATTAAATAGGTTTTCACGGTTATCTTCCTGCCTTAGAAATTCCGATAGAGACCGCAGTATCTTCATGTAATCCTGGTTGGAACTTTGGGGCACCGCAATCATGAATATCAAACGTACTGGCAAACCATCCACGCTGTTGAATTCCATCTCCTGGCGCACCATACACACTGCTATCCGCAGACTATTCACCGTGAGGTCACGTGCATGGGGGATGGCAATTCCGCGTCCGATACCGGTGCTCATTATCTCTTCACGTCCCTTAACCGCAGCCAGGAACCGATCCGGGAAACTGAGGCATCCGCTATCCGACAGCATCGCTGCCATGAAATCCAGGCATTCACCTTTTGTGTCGAACTTATCGACGATTTTTACCAAATCTGCTTTGAAAAGTTTACTCATGTTCTCACCGATTATTTATCTAAAGAACATCGTTTTTTCTTCCTTATGAAACGTCAACCAAATTCTTGATGTGGGGTTGTAAACTTGGGGTGACTAGTGGGGTGGCTGCTTGGGGGTGGCAAACTCCGTTTTGCCACAGCGACCGCAGGTCGCTTTCTCAGGCAGCTCCGCTGCCTTTGCCGAATCGGAGTTCGGCAACCCAATAACCAGGCAACCCAATAGGCCGGCAACCCAATAACCTAATAGTTCAGCAACTTATTGCCACAGCATCAACAAAAGAAACTCTACACCAAATAAAACACTACTGAGAGCTATAGTAACTATCTCTCCATTTCTCGGGACTATCCACCAAACCCACAGCAACTGGATTCATCAAGATGTAATTCACAACATTATCGTAATTCTTACTTGTTCTAATAATCCTATCGAAATAGTAATCGTCCCACACTTGTCCTTTCTTTCCCAAAGCAGTATTTATCTCCCTTGCTGTATATCGCTTTAGAGATTGCACAATATTACTGATGCGATGGTACTCGCCATTTTCCTGCTTCAACGCCTGCACTAAGAGGTAGATGTGATTAGATATCACGCAATAAGCATGCAGTTCATATTTATTCCCATCATAGTAGTGAAAAGCATCCGTGATAATCTTGGCGGGTTCCGTTTCATTCAGGGAAAAACCAGGATGTTTGAAAGAAGCGAGTTCCAGATCGTATTGCTGATATAAATTAAACAGACGGGCATTGTTTTGTTGCATATAGTCGATCTCTTGGCTTTTCTCTTCATGGCATGGTTCTTTTCTAAGTTGGTGAAACAATTCCAGTATATGGTGTGGAAGAGTAAATGCCAGCCTCCAAGTAATGAAGACAATTGAATCGTTAAACTGGTAATGAGGCCCATGACTCCAGTAATGTAAGTTCAATTCTTCCATAATATCCTCTCAAAATATCTTATATTTGGGTGGTTGTTTGGGTGGTTGTTTGGGGGTGGCTAGTGGGGTGGCAAACTCCGTTTTGCCACAGCGACCGCAGGTCGCTTTCTCAGGCAGCTCCGCTGCCTTTGCCGAATCGGAGTTCGGCAACCCAATA
>JALNXT010000255.1 GCA_023230245.1 Candidatus Cloacimonadota bacterium | reverse complement strand
TCGCCGTTCCCGCTGCTGATTATGAAGTGATGTTTGATGTAGCTTATATGGCTTATGGAAGTAACGCTGCTCCTGCTACTACAGGTACAGACGACCAATTCATGGTTCTTATTGGCGATGGCACAAGCTGGACTCCAGCCAATGTCGCACGTCAATGGGATAATGCTGGTTCGCCTTATGTACTGAATAATATCCCTCCTGCGGGCATGACCGTATCCCTTCCCTTTGGCGCCGCGGGAACATATTATGTAGCCTTCTATGCTATTTCCACAGTAGCCAATGTTGATAATGACTTTATGGTGGATAACATCACCTTCCGTCAGACTCCAGCAGCTCCCATCTTCACACTTACTCCAAGTGTTTCAAGCTGGGATTTTGGACCGACCATGATCAACTCTGCTGCAACCAAGGTGTTTACCATCACTAATAGCGGTGGTGGCACACTTAACCTTAGCAGCGTAGTTGCTTCTGGCACCTATTACAGCATTAGTGTTGCTCCTACAGATAACGCCCTTACTGCTGGTGAATCCACAAACTTCACCGTTCAGTATCTGCCTACCTCTGTTGTAGGTAATCCGCATGCTGGTTCTGTTACCATCAATGATGACAGAGCTGCAACCCCGATTACCCTTAGCGGAAGCTGTGTAGATCCTACTATCTATGCTGCCAGCTTACCCTCTACTCAGAATTTCGATGCTGTAACTGTAATTGTTCCTGCCCTTCCTTTGGGCTGGACTAAGAAAGTTACCGATGTATCTGGTTTTGGTTATGTGCAAACAACCACAGGTGGTAATACTACTCCTAACAGAGCAGTATTCTATAACTCCAGCGATAGTGCATCAGATTTGATTCTGATTACTCCATTGATTGATTCTGCCGTAAATATCAATACTCTTAGGGTGAGATTCAAAGCTATCGGTGGTGCCGGTTATACCCTTGAAGTCGGTACCGTAGATGCAGCCGGACAATCTGCTGTCTTCACTTTAATGCAGGCAGTAACCATAACTGCTTCATGGGCAGAATATACTGTTCCCTTCAATACCTATGCCGGAACAAGCCATTATCTGGCGTTTAGGCATGGACAGGGCGGTACCTACAGAACATCTTATATTGATGATGTAGTTGTAGAATCAATTCCTACAGCACCTATCTTTGGTTATGCTCCCACAACCATAGCTTTTGGTACTGCTTTGGCAACAAACCCCACTGCATACCAGAATGTAACCGTAACCAATAATGGTGCAGGCACGCTTGACCTTACCGCAGCCGACATCAGCTTAATTGGAACTGACCCCACCGAATTTGGTTTCACTACCACAACTGGTTTCCCCGCAGCCTTAACTGCAGGGCAATCGGTAACCATTCCGGTGCGTTTTGCTCCTTTAACTGTTGGCGCAAAATCTGCCACACTTAGAATTGCTTATGCCAGTGTGAACTACGATGTTAGCTTAACTGGTACTGCACTTGCCGCAACTGCCCTCTATGAAGGCTTCGAAGGTACCACCTTCCCGCCTACAGATTGGACAGTTCTTAATGTGGATGCTGGCACACAATCATGGGTTCGTTTAACCACAGGTCAAAGGACTGGTGTTGCTTGCGCTTCCATTGGTTACGAATCTGCTGCTCATGATGACTGGCTGATTACACCCAGATTAACCGTAGCTGCTGATGATTACACCTTCAGCTTCTATGCAATGAATAGCGGAACTACTTACCAAGAAAAGTTCAACGTTAAGTTGTCCACCCTCACCAATGGCGTAGCAGATTTCACCAATGTGATTGCTACTGCCGTTGCACCTGGTCCTGCGTATTCCTTATATTCTTACGACCTCTCTGCCTTCATAGGTTCAGATGTGTATGTGGGAATTCAAGCAACGGAAACAAATCAGCTTCGTATGTGGATAGATGACGTTTTCGGTCCCAGCCGCTATATCGCTGCTGGTGTTCCAGAAGCTGTGACTCTTACATACCCAGCAAATGGTGCAACAGGTTTAGCTAAAACTGGTTTCAACTTCACTTGGACTCCTTCCCTAACCGGTGGAACTCCTACCAGCTATAAAGTGTATATGGCTACTGATGAAGGCACCATGTTTGATGAACTATCATGGGTAACCACCAATACACACTTCAATCCCGTTACCGAAGGTTTAGTTACCTTTGGCTATCTGGATTATTACCTCTGGACAGTAAAAGCCATCAATAATGATGGAGATGCCACAGCAGATCCTGCCTGGAGCTTTGAGATTCAAGCTGATCCCTTTGTTCCTATCACCAGCTATCCTTGGGAAGAAAACTTCGACGCAGCCCTCACCTTGCCCACTGGCTGGGTTATGAGCGATCTGGATGGCACCGCACCGAATTGGGCTGGAAGTACTACGCAAAAGCACTCCGCTCCCAATGCCTTCAAGCATGGTTATGGTTACGCAGATCCGCAAGAAGATGGCTGGTTGATTACTCGTCCTGCCACCATTCCCGCAACAGGTGATTATGTCCTTTCCTGGTGGAATTACAACGTCTATCCTACCTATCAGGTGTACAATGGCGTGTTGGTAAACACTACTAATGATCCTGCAGACCTTAACTGGGTTGAGCTGTGGACTCCTACTGCTCCTGCTGCTGCATGGTCAAATGCGGTATTGCCCCTTAATGCCTATGCTGGTCAGACTGTCTATTTCGCCTTCAACTATCAAGGCTATGATGGCGACGATTGGTACATCGATGATGTAAGCATCTACGAAATGACCGTGGATTTAATTCCTCCCACAGTTACTCATGTACCCGTGCTGAATACTCCTCGCACCGATATCAGCTATCCTGTATTTGCAGAAATAGTTGATGATGCCACATGGAACAATCCAATTGGTGGCGCAGAACTGTATTACTCCACTGATGCCACAAACTTCACCGTGGTTGCTATGGTATTTGATACCGATGGTTACTATGCAGATATCCCTGCTCAGATTCTTGGCACTACCGTTACCTATAACATCAAAGCCTGGGATAGTGAGCTTAACGAAGTTACAACAGATGATTTCTCCTTTAACGTTGCCAACCCCACCTGGGTTTGGTACGATCAAGGCGGAACAACCTATCTTGGCTACACCACCACGGACTATGGCCCTACCGTTCTCTATACAAATCCCTTCTATGGAACTGGTATCCCCATGGTGCTAAACACCACAGATGGTGAAGCCTACACAGCACTAAATGCTAACCTGCATGTATATAGTTATGATGGAACAGATCTAATAGACCTGACTGGTGCCATTCCTGTCACCTTTGGCGCACAAACCTATCAGACCTTTGATCTCACCTCATACAACATCAATATCACCACTCCATACTTCTTAGTGGCTTATCAAGATATTCCCATGGGAAGCTACTTCCTGTTTGATGCTACTTACGATTATGGAACATCATACGTGTACCAAGGTGCCACTCTATATACAATGAGCAACTCTGGTTCATGGGCTATTGGTGTAAATATCACCAACGGATTGGGAAGCCTTGATACTCCTGTAGTTACAATCACCACTGGTTTAACTGGCCCCACCCTTAATTGGGCTGCCGTTACCAGTGCAAATAGCTACAGAGTTTATGGCGCTGCTGATCCTTATGCAGCCGATCCATGGACATTGCTGACAACTACTAGT
>JALNXT010000254.1 GCA_023230245.1 Candidatus Cloacimonadota bacterium | reverse complement strand
CCTTCAGGAAGCCGTGGACATTGGTTGTGAAGAGTATTTTGAAACGCCCGGAACTCTTTCTTTAATTGAATGGCCCGAGTTGATTACCCCCCTGCTTCCCCCTGAAGCCTGGCAGGCCACCCTGGACGTCCTTCCCTCCGGCCAGCGGAAGCTGACTGTGAGCCGAGGCTGATTGTCAGCCAGGCTAACCGCCGATTGGTTATTGACACGGGCAGCCTTTGCCGGATATTGTCTCAATGTCCGGATAAAACGAATGACAAGATATCTAGACACACTGTGCTAAAATACTGACAATGAAAAGCGAAGCTTTTTGTTGCAGAGAAAATAATTATCGTAAATTTGGAAGAGAACCGAATCAAACACCGAAAATGGAAAGCCAATTTTACGTTCAGCAAATTGTATCGGATCCAATTTTTAATGTAGAAACCTGTACATTGGAGAACGGTCTTAAAGTACTATTCAACAAAGACCCCAAATCAAAGAAAGTATACTTGAATGTGTATGTCAAATCAGGTGCGGTTGACGATCCTCCCGGAAAGAAAGGGCTGGCACATTTGTATGAACACCTGGCTTTACGTAAGGGCGAGGGCAACAGCTTTTTCAGAGGGATGGATAATATTGGGATGTATTATAATGCCAGAACAGCCTATGATTATATGTTTTTCAGATCCGAGGGGCCCGGGGTGCATTTCCATAAGTCCCTGGAGTTGGAATCGTTACGCTTTGGAAAAGTACATGAAGGGTTAAGTCAAAATTCCATTGATAACGAGATTGAAATTATAAGAAGTGAAGCCCTGGAAAGCTATAAAAACCCTATAGGATGTCTGGATAGTATAATAAGAAAATCATTATTCATTCAACCCGAACCCTATGCATGGGATATCCTGGGCGATTATTGTGATTTGCGTTCTGTAAAAGTACATGATATTGAACAATATGGACAACAACACTTTTCGCCGGATAATACAGTTATTTTTTCTTTCCCATACAATCCGAAAATTTTCAGAAAGAGTATGACACTTATATCAAAACTCTTCAGGATATCAAGGTTTCGTCAATTACAGAATTACAAGTCACAGAAGTCAAAGAGCTGCTACTGAAAAAAGTTCATGACATTATTGATAGCTCCAGGAAGTATTATAAGATGAACAGATTGTACCAGTTGAATGAGACATTGGGAATACAGTCATGCAAGCCGATAATTGATCGTATTGCAAGACTGAACCGCGAAAATATTATGGAGGCTGCATCATCTTATGTGGTTAATAGCAAACACAATACCGTCTCTGTTGTCAGATCTGGTTATGAAGGTCTTGTTTTACCGGGTGCGGTAAGGATCCCCGAAGATTTATCCTGGATAGAACCGACTCCGTCTGATAGTCCGGATGAAACAACCACCTGGAAACCATTTAATAACTTAGAAGCCATGGCGGTTCCGATAATGAAGCACAAGATGTCGGCTGTCTGGAGATTCAGGTTGGCAAATGGTGTTAAGGTGTATGGATCCAAAATAAGGAATTGCAAAATCATCAAGGGTAAGATCCGGATAATGGTTGGCAGGAATGTGGAACAGGAAGGTGTGAGCGGGATAAATTACTATTGTAAAGAAGTAATGTACGGGAAGTATAGGCAGGACCTGGAAGCATTAAACCATAAAATTGAAATGATGGACTCATGTGTTTCTGTTGAAACAACGCCCGAAGCCATTGAAATCAACTTTGAGAGCGACAGGAACAACATTGCAAAACTGATCCGGCTCATAGAAAGAACGGTTCTTAATCCCAGGATCAGTAATCCATTGATAAATTGTATCAAAGACGAAATCCAGTTTTCACCTAAGCCAATATATGACGACATGGAATGGGGTTTCTTCAGAGTTGCATTTGGAGAAAAACATCCTTATACACAAATAGAAAGAGGCATCTTTTCCAGTCAGGAAAAAATCAATGCATGCAGCATCAAAGAGCATATGGACAAGTATTTCAGGCCCGATATTACCAACGTATGCATAGCCGGGGATGTTACAAAAGACTTTTGTAAAGAGGTATTTGCCTCATTGGAAAGCAAATGGCAGGGGAAACACCAGCCTATGCCCCGGTCACAGGATCCGACCCCTCAAAAAAAGGGAGAAGTGTATTTTCTCCGTCACCGTACCAGGCATATTATAAACATGTCTTTTTTTAGGATAGCACCTCCTCCTACGACAAGAGAAAATTACCTATTGTCCATTTTAACCGAAATATTGGGTGCCCGTTCCGTAGGTTCTTTTTTATACTACAATCTGAGAGAAAAAACAGGTCTTGTATACAACACCCATGCAGGGATATATACAACGGCAAGTAAAAGTTATTTCAGGGCCGGTTCTTATCCTTATGCCCGGAATGCGGAAAAAGTATTCCGGATTATGAAAGACACCATTTTTTCCTATCCCGATAATTTCAATGAAACAATTTTTAAATATACAATAAATCATGCCATCTATCAGAGAAACTTAAATGTTGACAGCCTTGATAAACAGCTTGACTCTCTTGCCTGGACGGCTGATCACCGCCCGCGTTATAATCTGAGAAATTTTCAGGATTCCATTCTTAAAGACGTAACGTTTGCCGAGATGAAAGAATTGGCAAGAAAATTCTTTGACCCTTCCGAATTTTATTTCATCGTGCAGGGAGAAAAAGATAATATAGAGAAATACCTGCCAAATATATAATTACAAATCTGAATGAAGCTATGATACCGGGACCTAATTATGTTTATAAATGTCCAAACTGTGGCAACTATTTAATACAGGAAAGTATAATCAGCGGCAACACGTTGGGTGCAAAAGTTTACTCTGACGGAAAAAGAATTGCTCCCATGTTACCTGCTTTTCCTGATCTTACAAAATGTTCAAAATGCAATAAAATATTATGGTTAAGCAAGTTGAAAAAAGTGGGGGAGTATTCTCCTGACTTTGATATGCCTGATGTGCCGGAATGGCAAGACGCCGAACAGGTAAAATTTTTGGAATTGAAGGAATATTTTGAGGCGTTGGAGCAAAGAGTTTTTAAAAAAAAGAGTGAAGAACTTTTTATCAGGAAAAGGATATGGTGGTCGTATAATGACAGGATAAGAAATGGTGAAAAAATATTTAAAGACCGCCAAGATGAACTCCTGTGGAAAGACAACCTCAATAAGTTAATCAAGCTTCTGAAAGTTTCAGATTACCGACATAAGATCATGATGGCTGAAATAAAAAGAAATCTGGGAGAATTTGAAAGTTGTGTAAATATTCTTAACGGTATTGACATAGAAGATGTTGAATGGTTGAAGGAGAAGTTGTTAAGAGAATGTGAGAAAAAAAACAGATGGGTTGTTCAGTTGAATGAGTAATAATAGAATCTGTACGTTATGGCTAAAAAACCCAACAAAGACGACTGTATGATAATCCATATCCCGGATCCGAATTTCAAAAGATATTGCATTAAGAATTTTGATGTCAATAATGATGGAGAAATATCAATAGAGGAGGCGCTAAAAATCAGGCACATTGACTGTTGTGGATTAAATATTAAATCGTTAGAAGGGATTGGAAATTTTCACAACCTCAAAAAATTACATTGTGATGAAAACAAGTTGACATCGTTGGATTTGAGCAACAACTTGTTGTTACAAG
>JALNXT010000253.1 GCA_023230245.1 Candidatus Cloacimonadota bacterium | reverse complement strand
AAAGCAACTGTTCAATTTCATTGACACTGTGGAAAGAGTGGAAGTAAGCACCGAACAAATAGAATCGTTCCTGCCCGCAGTATATAAGAAACTGGGGTGGATGACTCGTGAAGAGCTGATCCAACGCTTTGTCTCCATAGAATTTAACCGTTTCTTAGACTATTATAAGAACATAAAAGACTTGGAAGCTACCGAGGAAAGAAGTCCTCGCGAAGCACGCAGTTCGCGTGAGGAGCGTAGCCCCAGAAGTAAGGCTCCTTATGGCAGTGATAAGAACAACGACGAGATTAAAAAGCAATTCACTTTCCAGACCTTTAGGCTAAACTTGGGTTACAATGTGGAAATGAACAAACGCGAGCTGATGAGATATATAAACAAGCTCAATGTGTCACGCGGGATAGAAATTGGGCAGATTAATATTTATGATAACTACAGCCTGATTGATCTGGATGCTACTTATGAATCCAAACTGCTAAAGGCTTTTAATAGCAATAAATACAAAGGCATTCAGGTGGAAGCCAGCGTGGCAAAACCTAACACTAAACCAAGCTTTAGACCCAAAAGAAAGTAGTATTTGAGGCTGAGATATTCACGAAGTGTTAGTTTCAGCTTGACAAAATATAGGGTTTCAAAGTCTATGCGTTGGTCACGGCGAGATAGCTCAGCCGGTAGAGCAGAGGCCTGAAAAGCCTTGTGTCCCCAGTTCGATTCTGGGCCTCGCCACCAGCCTATTGAAGGGCATCCTTAGGGATGTCCTTTTTTAGTTTAGCTGTAGAAATATCTCCACAAAGAACATGAAATAATTCTCAGAATAAGCAAAATTACCTTTACAAACAAAGCTTATCTCATAAATTGACACCTTGCAGGGTTGCTAATTATTGGGTTAGAAAAGAGCGACTAATGAGCATAAGTAAGGGATACATAAATGACTAAAATATTGGTTATTGAAGACGACAGTAGCTTTCGCAACGTATTGGTACAAATGCTATCCAGGGCGGGATATGATGTCCAACAAGCCGGAGATGGAAATCAAGCAGTGGAAGTATGTACGCAATTTCAACCAGATTTGGTGCTTACCGATATTATTATGCCCGACAAAGAAGGGCTGGAAACTATTCAGGATTTACTTGCTTTAAGTCCCAATCTTAAAATTATTGCCATGAGCGGCGGAGGGAAGTTTGGGCCTGATAGTTACTTGCCTCTGGCTCAGAAACTGGGAGCCAAAGCCACTCTGCAAAAGCCTTTCATGCGAGAAGAACTTATCTCTACTATTCAAGATGTATTAAACTCTTAGACGAGCACACTTTTATATACTTGTTCAATCTGCTTACTAACGGATAATGGGTTGTAGTTAGTGATACAGTGATTGCGGATAATGTCTGGGCTGTAGGTTAAGTACTGTTCATTCATCTTTACTATGCCTGCGGCGAGTTCTTTAGGCTTTCCAACCGCTACTAATAGCCCACTTAAATCATTTACAATATCCCTTGGCCCGCCACAATCAGTGGCTACAACAGGCTTGCCACAAGCCATTGCCTCGATAAGCACCATACTGAAACTTTCAATGCGGCTAGGCATTACAAAACAATCGCAATGATGATACTGGTATAATGCCTCGCTTGGGTTTATCTGCCCCAAAAACGTTACACAGGCTCGAAGATTGTGCATTCTCACATATTGCATCAGTTTGTGTTTTAATGAACCAGCACCACCCCAGAAGAGCTTAAACTCCATCCCCTTATCGCGCAACATCTTCACTGCTTCTAGCAAGTCCCATGCGCCCTTTGCTTCGGTCAATGAAGATAGTGCAAATAGCCTGAATTGTTTATTTATCAGGGGTTGTTTTGGCGGTTGGTAGTAATCTGTATTAACCATATTGGGGATAACATCAACATGAATGCCCGTTTTAGAGAGTATCTCATGTTGTAGGAAAGAACTTACTGTCAGCACCTTGTTTGCTGCATTCAGTGGTGCGCTTATCAGTGGAGACAAGCCATTTCTGCCCATAAATTCAGGAAAGGGGAAAGGCCCACTGTGTTCGGTAATAATATAGGGTATCCCCAATTTTATACTTAGTTTATAGGCTAGATATCCAGCAGGGAAAGTAACATGGGCATGGATTATATCTGGCTTATCTGGTAGTTCTATTTTATCAATTAGAGCATCGATATTACCTTTGCTGATGAGGCTTGTCCAGCTAAGGTGGGGAATATGCAGTTCATTTAAGTTAGTGTTAAGCTGTTTGTGATCCCTATAAGCTTTGGCATAATAAACAAGTTTCTGCATGCTTTGTACGGGATGGCGCAGTACAAGCTGGTATTCATTCTGTCCCCAGTTTAAAAGGGTTATCTCTGCCACCTTGTACTTGGCTAAAGCCTCAGCCTGATCGATAAAGAAACTGCCAGCGTGGGGCATGCCTTTGTAAGGGTACCAGGACGGGATAAACAGGACTTTAATCATACATTCTCAACGGCTGCATCAATAACCTGCGCCAGCTTTGCGGTCAGAGCTTTACGCTCAAAAGACTTTATATATGTGACATTAGATTGCACGGTTAAGTCTCGCTGCTCCCACTTCAAATATAAGGCGTGAATTTGCTCTTTGATGGAGGCAACTGAGCCAGAATCAGCAAAGAAGCTGGTTAAGCTTGGTTCCAGGATACTAGATGCTGCCGATTTGGGATCAACGATTGCCAAGATGGGTACACCACTGCGAAGATATTCAAAAAGCTTTGCGGGGCTGTTCATTTCTTCCGCTTTGCCGCTGCCAGAGTAGATTAGCAGCAGATCTGCCTTGCAGATTCTATCGACACTTTCTGAGTGTGGCAAGTAAGCTTTTAAGGTGACAATAGTGCTTATGATCGGATCCTGCGCATAGTTACCTAACACAAATCCCGCATAATTATTGCCATAGATGTCAATACTAAGCTTTTGTGGTTCCAGATTACCTTCGGATATCAGCTCTGAGATTGCTTGCCAGATTATACCCGGTTGACGCAGGTCGTAAAACGCACCAGTATAGACAATATGCATTTTATCGGTTGGCTCTTGTTTCGTACACGCAGAGAAGTCCTCTTCGTCATAGCCATTGGTAATGCAATGCAGCTTAGTTTGCAGGATGTGAGGATAGCTGGCACGCAGCACCTTCACCATGGTATCGTTGATACAAACTACTTGCTTAGCCAAGCTCAATATCCGCTTTTCCTGCGCCTTTTCCTGGTTTCGTATCCTTAGTGGAGGTGGATTATACTGTCTGCCAACTCCGTTCGTCCAGGGATCGCGAAAATCAACACAGAAATCAGTGTGAAAGCGTTTCTTGATATATTCACCCAAAAAAAGCGGTGCGTAGGGAGGAGCAGTGATAAAGACAAGATCAATTTTGTGCTCAGCAAAGATGCGTTTAAGGGCTATCTTAGCAAAGGGCAGCCAGATGATCTCTGGATCTGGAATCAGGAAATTGCGTAGTAAGTAATTGACCACTTTGTGTAATCTTAAGCCCCAGAGTAGCTTAAATATCCAGCGGAGATCGGGGGCAAAGCTTCTATATACTCGCAAACTCTTAGGGATTTCTTCTGCTAAGCTATGGTCTTTGGGTTGTTTCAGAAAGCGGTGATCAGCCACCAACATGATTGGTTCCCAGCCATAATCCGGCAAATACT
>JALNXT010000252.1 GCA_023230245.1 Candidatus Cloacimonadota bacterium | reverse complement strand
CATTCCCGTTTCAGATATCATAAAGTGATTTGCCAAATACGAGATCATTGAGAGAAAATCTCTGCAACATACAATTATCATGTAATTCGTAATTGTATCCATATTTCCTACACGGCGATACCCCATAGAGCAAATCATTTTATGTGATAGGGCATTTGTTGTTGTAGAAATCATAACATCAACATATTTATGCCGTGATGGTTGAATCCCTAAAGCAGTACTTAACGCACCTCTTGCTGATGGAGTCACATAAAAAGTCCCACTTCCCGCAGCAAGAAGTTTCTTATCACCATGTTGAAATAAAATAGGTATGCTTGCATGAAACCCAAATATTTCATCCATTTCATCGTTAGAAATTATCCAACATGCAGGCATGTCATCCGTAAGATAGGGGTTATCCTTCCACCAATAAGCAAATCTTTTTCTCCATAATTCAACGCTATCTCCAAATCCCTCAGTTGTTAACTTCGCCATTTTATCCAAGAGAGGTTCAAGTAAATCATTATTGTAAATTGTTATTATCTTCATACGTGAACATTAATGAATCATCTATTACAGTGTTCAGATTGCAGATATTGAAAGATACTGTCACTAATCGATGGGGGACATAAACCACATTTTTCAACTAAATGTTCATACGTTCCCGCATGCATAAATATATCCGGCAATCCCACTCTCAATAATGGAGGATGTCTATTCATTCCAGCTAAACATTCCGCTACCGCTCCGCCGAGTCCACCGATCATGCTATGCTCCTCCACCGTGACAATTAACTTTGCATTACACGCCTTTTGAACTTCATTTTCATCCAGCGGTTTAATTGTGTGCATATCAATAACTCTGCATGATACACCTTTCTCTTCCAGAAGTTCAGCAGCTCTACATGAATTGTACACCATTGTTCCCGTAGCAATTATGACAACATCGTCTCCTTCTCGAAGTGTAATTGCTTTACCTATCTCAAAATTATAATCTTCTTTGTATACAATGGGATTATTCATCGTCCCAGACAATCTGAGATAAACTGGTGATTCTATTTCTGCACTTGCAATTACAGCTTTAATTGATTCCATACAATCTGCAGGGGACAATATTACAATATTTGGAATTGCACGCATTACTGCTATATCTTCAACACTCATATGAGTCGCTCCAAGAATTCCAACCGAGAGACCAGCTGTCAAGCCAACCAGTTTAATCCCAAGTTTCATGTAACCCATATTTACGCGCACCTGATCAGCACATCTTGTTGCAGCAAAGGTAGCATATGTTGTAGCAAATGGAATGAAATTCTCTTTTGCAAGACCACCGGCAATCCCTACCATATTCTGCTCAGCAATTCCAACATTAAAAAAACGGTCAGGATATTTTGTTTTAAATCTGTCAAGACTGGAATAAGTACATAAATCAGACGTTAGAACAATACATCTATCATCTATATTTGGGAGTTCCATGGCAGCAATTCCAAATGCACCACATGAACCAAGCATTGACCAGGTACGGATATTGCGTGATGTATACTCAATCATGCATTACACCCTAATTCTTTCATAGCTTGATCATATTGTTCTTTTGTTAATCGTGAATTATGCCATTTAGGGTCGTTTTCCATAAATGACACACCTTTTCCCTTTATTGTATTAACAATTATTGCAAGAGGTTTATCCGACTGACGAGATAATGCATCATATAACTGTGGGATATCATGTCCATCAACAACAAAAGTATTCCACCCAAATGCAGTCCATTTCTCATCAAGAGGATCCATTGAGAGGATAGAAGAAGTCAGTCCATCATATTGGATGCCATTCTTATCGATTATGGCAACAAGATTATCTAATTTATAGTGTGATGCAGACGCTGCAGCCTCCCATACTGATCCCTCATCACATTCCCCATCGCCGAGTAAGACGAACGTCCGTGATGTGTTATTGTTTTTTCTTTTGAGGGCTAAACATACACCAACACCCAGGGATAAACCCTGACCGAGACTCCCACTTGAGAACTCAATACCTATTTCTGGATTCATTGACGGGTGACCGTGGAGATAACTATCATTCATCTTAAAGGTCCACAAATCTTCCTTTGGAATAAAACCTGCTTGATTTAATGCTGTATACAAGGCTAATACCCCATGACCTTTACTAAGAATAAAACGGTCACGCAGCTCGTTTGATGGGATATCAATGTCATATTTCATAATCCCCATATACAACACAGCCATAGTCTCAACCATAGAAAGACCACCCCCAACATGAGCTCCAATATTCCCTGCACATAAGGTCATGGTTAGAGCATCTTTTCTCATCTCTTTTGCCGCCGCAGTACATCTGCTTATAACATCATTCTTATCCATGGAATTACTTACGACCTCCATCTACTCTGATTACCTGACCATTAATAAATGAGGATAAATCTGATGCTAAAAATAAAACGGTATTTGCAATTTCCTGAGGGCTTCCCAATCTACTGAAAGCAGAATCGTTTACCATTTCCATTCCCGCATTTTCTTCCATTAAAGTCGCCATTCTCGTATCCGTAAGCCCAGGTGCAACTGCATTAACACGCACTCCATACGAACCTAATTCTGATGAAAGCGTCTTTGTCCAGGCAATAACAGCTGCTTTTGAAACACCATATGCACAATTACCTTTCTTTAAATCAATTCCCGATATCGAAGCCATGTTAATTATAGATCCTGATTTCTGTTTTGTCATTATTCGTGTAACAAGCTGGGTTATTTCCATCCCTGCAAAAAAATTCACATCAAATACATCTTTTATCTGCTGAACCGGCGTCATCTGAAACAACCCGCCATGTGCAATACCAGCATTATTTACCAGAATATCAATCCTTTTTTTTGATCTGATAAGATTTTTTATAGATTCTCTAAGTAATTCCGTATCCGTCATATCAAAATAAACGGGGATAATCTCTGTCCCAAATTTTTCAGATAATACGTTTACTTCATTTGAAAAAGATACAGACTCACAGCGTGCATGAGCCCATATTGTACTGCATCCCTCTCGAGCAAATGTCTCAAGAATTGTATGACCTATTCCACGATTTGAACCCGTAATGATCGCCGTTTTTCCATTCAATAACATAGCCTCTACCTCACATCCACGATCCTTGACAGTGTTCTAACCAGATCATATCCATCCCAGATAACATCAATATCCAACGCCTGACCAACGGGGACAATCCGGTCGATCCCTCTCAACTGATTATTCACCGCAAACTCAGATAATTGTATCGGTGAAAGACCGTAATATACCAGAGTCTGATACTTCTCATTAACCATGCGGGAAATCTCATTAATGCTCTTACACAAATACTGATAGAAATACCCGCAGGTCCCGCGCAGCTTATCAGCATCATCTGGCAATTCTCTTAAGTCAGCAGCATACAGCACGTTTCCATAGCGTGTAATTCTCATCACATACGGATTCTCTATCGCCTCAATACAAAGCTTCGTAAATTTATCAACCACAGACACCGGTTGAAGCGTATACTTCTTTTCTGCAGTAGCTGATACCGCATGCCAAAACCGCTGCTGTGCTTCGTGATAATGGTTCCCAGTCCAGACAACAAGCTGCGGGGAAGAACAGGCATTCTGATCCATGAGATACGTATCATTATAAAACGCATATGCAACTCT